>NZ_JBFUHL010000051.1:0-39244 GCF_056402415.1 Paenibacillus sp. P4_A9 | reverse complement strand
CAACGATGCGGGACAGTCGAATGGCATATTCGAGTTCTGGGTGGACAATGTGCTGCAGTCTCAGCAAACGAATCTGAACTGGGTAGGCAGCTACAGCGAGTACGGGATCAACACGATCATGCTGGAAAACTACAACAACTCGGCACCGACAGCGTCAATGACACGTATGATCGACAATTTTGTAGTGAGCACACAGAGGATCGGACTGACGGTCGCGCGCCAGACGCCTACGGTCACGCCCACTGCTTCCGTAAGCGAGGCGGTCTACGGCAGTACGGTCACTTTGCAGACGGTAGTGGCATCGACATATGGCGGCGGAGCATCGACGCCAACAGGGACGGTCACTTTCTTAGACGGCGGTCAGCCGATCGGCAGCCCAGTGACGCTGGTGAACGGCACGGCGACGTTAACGAAAACCGATCTTGCCTTCGGTCGGCATAACATTACCGCCACGTACAACGGGAATACACTGTATAACTCAGCATCGTCGACAGCAACGGCATCAGTACTGATTGTAAGCGGTTACGGCTCAGGAGCCGGTCTAGTCACGCAGGAGTGCAGCAATAAGCAAGCGGGGTGGATTTGGTGCGATGATTTCGAAAGCGACCGGTTGAGCTCGTACTTCGAATATCAGAACACGAGTAAGTTCGTGCGTGCGGATGGCGCAGGGGTATCCGGCTCTAAAGGGATGAAGGCGACCTGGTCGGCCGGCAGCGGCGATGCGGGCAACCTGAAGGTAGCGTTCGGTCGGACACCGGATGCCTATCTCAAGGCCGTAGACGAGGGGACCGAGAACTACCGGGAGATCTATTGGCGGTTCTACGTGAAGAACGGSCCTACTTGGACAGCGACCGGGGCGCAGAAGYTGTCGCGAGCGACCATCATGGCAAGCGCGGACTGGAAGCAGGCCATGATCGGCCACATTTGGTCAGCTGCTCCGGACAACAATTACTTGTCGCAGGACCCGGCTTCGGGGACCGATGCAGCAGGGACGCTGAAGACGACGCAGTACAACGACTTCAACAACCTKCGCTGGCTAGGGAAGCTGCAAGGCAATGTGCCKTTCTTCGCGACGGACATGAGGGACAAATGGCAGGCAGTAGAAGCGCATATCAAGCTCAACGATGCGGGACAGTCGAATGGCATATTCGAGTTCTGGGTGGACAATGTGCTGCAGTCTCAGCAAACGAATCTGAACTGGGTAGGCAGCTACAGCGAGTACGGGATCAACACGATCATGCTGGAAAACTACAACAACTCGGCACCGACAGCGTCAATGACACGTATGATCGACAATTTTGTAGTGAGCACACAGAGGATCGGACTGACGGTCGCGCGCCAGACGCCTACGGTCACGAGCACAACTTCCGTAAGCGAGGCAGTCTACGGCAGTGCGATCACATTGCAGACGGTAGTGGCATCGACATACGGCGGTGGAGCACCGACGCCAACAGGGACGGTCACATTCTTAGACGGCGGCCAGCCGGTCGGCAGCCCAGTGACGCTGGTGAACGGCACGGCGACGTTGACGACAACCGATCTTGCGTTAGGCCAACATAGTATTACAGCTACATATAGTGGCGATGCACAATACTATTCACAAGTCTCGGTGACTCAGGCAGCGGTGCTGATTAAGCAACAACCGCCTGTGCAGCCTTCTACCGGCACGACACCTCCCCCATCCGGTTCAGCCGATGTGGTTAAAACTCGTATTACTGTTGACGGGCAGAGGGGAGACAGCGTCTCTATCAATGAGCGGTTGGCAGAGCGATTGATTAGCCAACAGGCAGCTTCCGGATCAGGCGTAATGCGTCTGGTTATTGACGAAAGTGGTACGGATGGAAAGGCTGATTTCCTCAAAGTGGAGATATCGAAAGAGGCGGTATCAAAGCTCGGCAACTCTTCGTCTCCCTTAGCAATCGAGACGCCAAGCGTGACAATTACCCTAACGCAGCAGACGTTGTCCTCGCTTCGTAAAGACGGTTCTGACGTTTGGTTCCGAATTGTTCCAGAGCGCGAGACCGAAGAAGCGGCGACCAAGAATCGCATCGTTGCTACGACTGAATTGCAAGTGTTTGCTGAAGGCGGAGTCATAACCACTCTTGGCAAACCGGTCAAGATTGAGACGAACGTGAACAACCGACCGACTCGCCTGGAATTCCCGATCTCTGCTGGCGATTTGCCACTCAACCCTGAGGCAAGAGCTGCGTTCCTTAAGCAGTTGTCCGTGTTCGTAGAGCATAGCGATGGGGAAAAGGCTGTCTATCGGGGCGAGGTGAAATATGATTCAGCTATGCAACCGGTAGGACTCCTTATCGATATCGATAAATTCAGTATTTTTACAATGGTAAGTGTGACCCATCCTTCCGTGCAATGGGAACGTTATATGTTCGGCTACGAGGATGGCACCTTCCGTCCTGATGTTTCCATTACCCGGGCGGAGATGGCGGTATTGATTAACCGACTTTTGTCGGAACGTCTTCCTACCAGCGTGTCAGCGCCAGTGGCTATGAACTACGTTGATATGGCTGCCACTCATTGGGCGTATAAAGATGTTTCCAAGTTAGGCACAGTCGGAATTATGAACGGGTATCCCGACCAGACGTTCCAACCGGATGTACCAATCACGCGAGCTGAATTCGCCAAGTTGATCGTGACCCTGCTGCAGCCAGCAACGGGTAAGAAAGCATCCGACAGCTGGCTGGATATCAATGCCCATTGGGCGGAGGCTTCTATCGAATCCGCTCAGGCTAACGGATGGATGACAGGCTATCCCGATCATACTTTCCGTCCCGATCGTCCGCTTACGCGAGCTGAAGCCGTCACGGTGCTGAATCGCTTGTTGCAACGACCGGTTAACGAAGGGGCGGCATCGCCAACTTGGACCGATGTTCCTGCTGCCCATTGGGCTTGGGCTGATATCATGTCCGCTTCGGCAACATTCAAAGCTCCAGCCGTCCGTTAGTGGTTATCAATGAGGCACCATAAACCATTCGACCGATCAATCAGGCAAAAAACCAAGGTGGTACCGCGATATAGAACTCGTCCCTGTTTCAGGGGCGGGTTCTACTGGTTTTTCGCTTTTCTTTTCAATCCTATGTACAAATTGGAGGCTGTATAGCGAAGAAAGCAAGTGAAATTTGCAGAAAATGTTTGGAGGAGTAGTAGTTGTTTGTTCTTCGAACGGCTTGTTGTTAATATGACGACACAAACCAGAAATACCAGATGCCCCACGAAGTTTGCATGACGCAACTAAGGTTGTTGGAACAGTTCTTCCAAAAAAAGGTTTACTTTTCCAATTTAATGGATTATTATACCAAAAGAAACAAAGTTTTTAAAAATTGAATAATAACCCGTTGAAATGGAGAGGAGAGTTCAATTCATGAAAATAATTAAAAGTTGGGGAATAAGCCTTCTAATTGCAATCGTTGCGACGTTGACTATTAGAACATTTGTCGCAGAAGCTATGATTGTTCCGACTGGTTCGATGCTTCCAACCATTGAAATTAATGACCGATTAGTTGTTGAGAAAATAATATGGATGGATGATTATCAGTTTGGTGATATTGTTGTGTTTTATCCACCTATAACCGAGAAGGTTAATGAAAGGTATGTAAAAAGACTCATAGGAACTCCTGGTGATGTGATTGAAATTAAGAACGGGGCACTGATTCGTAATGGTGTAAAAGTATCCGAAACTTACTTAAACGAGCCAATTCGGTATGAATTTGGTCCGATTACTGTCCCCGAAAACAAATACTTTTTTTTAGGCGACAACCGTAATAATAGTTTCGACTCTCATTTGTGGACTACCCCTTTCGTGGATAAAGAAAGGTTGATAGGGAAGGTAGTTTTAAAAATTCCAACGCATTTAATTGATAAGAGGGATTTAAGGTAAGCTTTTTACCTTTTCTCCTATCTAAATGTCATGGGACTCACCCTCTCTTCAATCTCCTGCTGCCGGTTGTAGATCAAGACCAGAACGGGCGTTTGAACGCGTCCTATGCTGAAGACATCCTTAACCGCTTCATTGTAGTCATCCGGTTCCTTCAGCTCAACCAAATGCCCAATTGCCCATGTGACGTTTGCACCGCTTGAGAATTCCTTGCATGGACTGATAGAAAGAAAGCCGTTTTCCTTTTTTTGGGGAAACGGCGCTGCCAGTTTACGGGCTTGGTCTGGTTTTTCGGCTAATATTACTCTCATTATGACATCACCCCCTCACATTGGCAGAAGTTCATCGATATTCTTCTCATCATTAGTTTCTTTCTTCGCTTTCTCTTCTTCCTCAATCAGCATATCGACAACATCATTTAAGGCTGCTTGATCGATTAAATCCTCATCCAGTTGCATATTTCGCCGGACTTTTCGAAGAAACTTCAAACGCCAGGGCAAACAGCACCGATTACCTATACAGTGAATGAGTCGAACCCGTCCATGACAAAGTCGATCATGCAGGCTGTGGCGGGGAACATTACGGCAACGGTGAATAAAGAGGCCGTCGCGGCAGGGGCATCGGCTGTTTTGACTCAGATGAATCCGCAGCTTCCCGCTGAACAAGCGACTCAGATCGCACAGGGACTTTCGAGTAAAGTAAGCTCGGACATTCAAAGCACCAATAAGGTCAAGGATATGCCGAATCAAATGCTGCCGATGATGCTCGTATTAGCATCCATTGTGGGTACGATGATCATGGGAATGAACTTTAGTGCTTCTACCAACCTAATAGGCGCTTCTTTATCTAAAATGCAAAAAATGGCCGCACGTATCGCGATAACAGTGATTGCTGCGATTGTCATTGGACTCATCAGTGCTACTATGGTTGTTGCATTGGGCGGGCAAGTCGATAAAGGCTTTATTGCACTTTGGGGCTTCGAATCGTTGTTCTTATTAACATTTGCATTGGTTGCACAAATGTTTTTGACATTGTTTGGGAACGCAGGTATGCTATTTAACATTGCTATGTTATCCCTGCAGTTGGTCTCCTCTGGTGCGATTGTGCCAAGAGAGCTCCTATCGAATTTCTATCATTCCATCAGTAATTTCTTTCCTGCGACTTACGCGGTGAACGGGTTGATGAGTATTTTGTTCGGTGGACCTGGAGTTGGCAGCGAAGTTGGCTTCTTAGTGTTGATTGCCGCAGTGGCACTCAGCATTGATATGCTAGTTGTTTTTGCAAAAAAAGCAAAGACAGCTCCAGCTCTAGGTCGTGTTTCATCAAACGCTTAACGATCGAATAGGAGGACGCTAGAGATGGTTCAACAAGAGTCAGATATGAAAATGAAAATTGTGCTGGCAGCGAAAAAGCTCTTTGCGAAGCATGGTTATGATGCAACTAGCGTTCGTCAAATATGTGAGGAGGCCGGGGCTAATGTGGCTCTGGTTTCTTATTATTTTGGTGGAAAAGAGAGCGTTTTCTATGAAATATTTAAGCAGTTTTTTCCTGTGGAAAAAATAACGGAATTTATTAAAATCGAAGATCCGCTGGCAGGTATCCAATTGGTGATTAGGGAAGTCGTGAAGCTTCGAAATGAGGATCCGCAGATGATCAGTCTGATTCAGATGGAGATTATCGCAATTACCCCGCGTGTAGAGAAAATGAGGGAGCTGGTTTTTCCGCTATGGAAAAAGGTTCGTGATCTCTTAGACACGGGTAGAAAAGATGGGATATATGAATTTGAATCCCTAGATAGCACGCTCATGTTCGTACTGGGAGCTATGTTCTTTTATAAGCAGAGGGAGTTTTTCGAGCCGATGTTTACGGAAGAACGGCCGGATCTGGAGACGTTGATTGGACAGACAACCACATTCGTTATGCGGGCGCTCGGTTATCAAAAATAGTGGGGAGTGAATGTAATGGGTAAAAATACAACCATCGTGTGTTTGGGTGAACTGTTGGTTGATTTTGTGCCGGAGGAGAACGGGCAAGCGCTAGCCGACGTAACGAAGTTCGGGCGGGCGGCGGGCGGAGCTCCGGCGAACGTGGCTGCGGCGGTCGCCAAATTAGGCGGCGACGCAAGGTTTATAGGCAAAATCGGCCGGGACCCCTTCGGCGATTATCTCGTTCGCACGCTCCAGGACGTGGGCGTGCAAACGGCTGTGCTCCAGACCGACGAGGCGAAGACCGGTCTGGCTTTTGTTTCACTGCGCGCGGATGGTGAGCGCGATTTCTTGTTTTTCCGCGACCCGGCGGCGGACATGCTGCTGCGCGCAGACGAAGTCGAGCCGCAGTGGCTGGAAGATGCCGCGGTTTATCATTTCGGCTCGGTATCACTGATCGCCGAGCCCTGCCGTACCGCGACGCTCGATGCTGCGCGGAGAGCAAGAGCCTTTGGCGCATTGGTGTCGTACGACCCCAATGTGCGGTTAGCCCTATGGCCGAGCGCGGAAGCCGCTCGGACTGAGATCCTTGCGCAGCTAGGGCTTGCGGATGTGGTCAAGGTCAGCGAGGAGGAAATCGAATTCCTCCTCGGCGTGGACGCGACCACAGGTGCGCAGCAGCTGCTGCAGAGCGGGCCCAAGGTGATTATTATCACCTTGGGGGCGCAGGGCTGCCGCGTCGTAAGCGCGCGGCAGGATGTCGTGATCCCCGGCGTGCCTGTGGCAGCCGTGGATACAACAGGCGCCGGCGATAGCTTCGTCGGCGGCATGCTCTTTCAGCTGGCGTCGCTGGGCGTGACGCCAGACACAGTCGTTGACGCACTGGCCGAGGCCGGTGTGGCTGAGCGGGTTTTCGCCTTCGCGAACCGCGTCGGGGCGATTACCACGACCCGCAGGGGAGCGATTCCTGCGTTGCCAACACTCGCAGAAGTTAATAAGGGGATCCAGCTATAAGCTGGGTCTCCTTTTTTAGGTATTTGCAAAAGTTAGATAAGCTGCTACTGAGTGAGGAATTCGCTCGGGGTCAATTTTTGTACTGTCCTTTCACAGTATGTCCGCAGGTAAAGTCGATGAAATCAATCTTTCCACTATGTTCCATAAGTGGTACACTTGTTATCATTATCTATTCATAAAGGGGTCTACTGTTGTGGCCAATCCGCCGAAACCTAATACTTTTATAGGTTCATCTAGGGAAGCAATGCAGCTAGCTAACGCCGTTCAAGCTCAAATCAGTTTTTGTACACAAGTAACTCCTTGGTATGCTGGCGTTTTTAAAGGAAATGAATATACGATGGAATCTCTGGAGAAAGAATTGGATCAACACGACTTTGGTATATTTATATTTGCTCCTGATGATGTCGCATTGCATCGGAATAAATATGTGTTTATAACACGAGATAACACTTTATTTGAAATGGGTCTTTTCTGGGGGAAGCTACGACGAAATCGTGTGTTCGCCATCGTCCCAGCTGAGGTCCAAGATCGGGATGATCTGATCAAAGGGGAAAAAGTGGCGGACTTCCATTTGTTGTCGGATCTTCATGGGCTAACGCTGTTAAAGTATGATCTGCGTACAGATGGCCGCGACGAGGCTGCAGTTTCTGTAGCATGTCAGCAAATCATTAGAAACATAAGAGATCAAGGATTTTATGCAGATCCCAACAGGCAACTTGCTGAAAAAGAATTTGAACTTCACCAAAAGCAAAGCTTATTGCACTTTTTCTGGGAATACAATCGTAACATTACAATTCCTAGTACGAAAGAGAAATATGATGCCTTGAGTGAGGCTGTCCGTAATTCGATCCTTCCTCCTGATGGGTTCCGCGTAACAGGTTCAGCTTTTTGGCAGAAGAAAGACAACGATGGGATCGGACAAGTCGGTGGTAATGTAGGGAGGAACAAATTCTATGCCTTTAGCGCTAATCACGGGAAGGCTGACGGAGCAGATATCATCTACGTTGTGGATGTTTATTTAAATGCGAAATGGTCATTTTACAAAGACCAAGATGTTGCGCCGTTATATGTGCTATGTTATCCTATAGGTAGTCAACATGTACTTTCCGTACACTTCTCAGGGAATATGCAGCTAACTGAACCAGACCTATCGTCGATTGTGAGTGTCAATAATGATCTGCTACGTACCATTAACCACTTAATTGGAGGGGATTCCGTATGAAACGTGATATGAATAGAACGGGACGTAATGGAGCCAAATCCGGCCTTAAAATGGTTGGTCGTACCGTAAGAAAAAGCGACAGTAATACAATTAAAATATATATTGGACCTTCAGTCGAAGGAACCGATAAAAAATATGTAAAACTTCTTAGCGGTGATGTTGATCGTAGAAAACCATCGTTCGCATAAGTCAGGGAGGAAACCTCATCGGTTGAGAGGTTTCTTTTTTTTGCTGATTTAGGCACGTTTTGTAAATAGATGTTGAAAAATGGAAGTTTATGTGATACTTTTATTATATTGTTTCGAACTTATTGCTCATACAGTTTGATTTGCGAAGAACGCAAATTTCGGAGATGGATTTTCCGAGGTTTGCGTTCTTTTTGTTGTGTTTTGAAGGGAGGAGGTGATCGATTGAATCGCAGGAGAAGCCTGCTAATTAGTGTGGTTGCTGCGGTGCTGGCTGGATTGCTCGTATACGGGGTATATGTGTTGCAGGTGAACCAGGTTGAGATGCAGCAGACGGTTCAGGTTGTGGTTCCGAGGGATTTTATACGTGCGGGTCAGTTTATTCGTGCCGATATGGTCGAGTTCAAAGCGATTCAGAAAGGAAGCTACACTGTGGACATGATGACGAGGCTTGCTGATGTTGTTGGACAGGAATCGATGATTCCCTTGGGCACGCAGGAGCCGATTCTGAAGTGGAAAGTGAATCGCTATCATCTATTGCCCAATGAGCAACAGGCGACTTTTCAAATTCCCAAAGAGTATCTGCTTTCTGTTTCCAATGGCATCCGCGCTGGAGATCGGGTTCGTATGTATGTGTCGGGGAGTGACGGCAGCTCACGCAGGCTTTTTGATGAGAGGGAAATTGCAGTTGCTTCTGTGAAGTCCTCTGCCAATGTGGAGGTGGATAATCCAAAAAATTCAAATCTGTTCTCCAAAGTTGAGGGAGATGAACAAAAGATGTACACCTCAAGACTGGAAGCTAATGGTGCTATCGACCAGATCAATCTGAATTTGACGGAGAAGGAATGGCTCCAGATTGATCAACTATGTTCCACGAAGAAGGCTAAGCTGGTTATTGCCTTTAGCTCTACATCGATATTTGAAGCGGAGTAGGGCGAGTGAAGGGGGCGTCGGTAGAGCGTAGGGTGTCGGAGATAAGTGGAAGTACGAACACTCTGAGTAGGTGCTGGGGGATAAGAGTTTGTGGAAGTACAGTCAGCTTTGGGCGTCGGGGAACACGACATACAGTAAGTTAGGTGTTGATATTCTGAAGAGTAGAAAGAGAGGTGAATCCATGTGCAAATCGGTCTAGTGTCGACGGATCAGCGTTTGATTGATGAGCTTACGAATGTGGTGTATGCGAAACCGTTTGGGTGGCGAATATTTTCGGAGGCGAATGATTTACAGCCTAAATTAATGGAGCAACCGTACTCGTATGTCATTATTTCTGATCGGGAGCTAGCTTACGGGGAACTGGAAGAGTTTCTGGAAGGCTTGCAGGGGCAAGATCCTGCGATGAAGATCATCGTGTTACTTTCGAATTATCACGATGCCTCGATCAATGAGAAATATGTGAAAATGTGCAAGCTGATGAAGCTGGATTATATCCTCCCGGGACGCAGTACGGCTATGATTGCGGATGAAATCCGCGCATGGGTCGATGGGTCGAGTGGAGGGCAATCGAATCAGGCGCTTCCTGGTAAATTGGTTACGTTCGTTGGCTCTACACCGAATATTGGTACGACGTTGGCGTCTTTTGGCGTGGCCTGTCTGTTAGCGATGGAGACTTCGAAGAAGGTTGGCTATCTTTGTTTGAATCTCAAAAGCTCAAAGCTCCATCGATACCTGGGGCGCGAAGAGCACCTTGTTACGTTAGATGGGTTGAGGGCGGAACTGAAGGCGCAAAGCTTAACGCCTGAAAGGCTACTCCACGTTTGTGATAAGCCGAAGGAGGCACATGGGCTGCACATTTTATACGGTAACATGCTACGCGAGCAGGCTGAGTTTTTTACGCCAGCAGAAATTATTCATTTGTTGCGGGTGGCGCGAGGCGCTTTTGACATCTGTATTATCGAAGTTAGCGCTTATTGGGATAATGCGGCGACGGTTAGTGGGCTGCTTGAAGCAGATAGCAAAATCGTTGTCACGACAGGGGATATTGCCCATTTTCAGGAGGATTTCTCAAGGTGGATTCGGCAGGTTGGGTCTGTATTTGGCTTGCAGCCGGATGCTTTCGAGCTTATGGCTGTTCAAACGGATCGGCATGCGAATCAAAGTGAGTTCACGATCAAAGATATTCGCAAGGAAACGCAGCTGCACTTGATTGGACATGTCAGCAGACACGGGGATGCGCTTGCTCGTTGCAACCAAGGTAAGCTGATGGAACTAATGAGCTCAGCGCATCCGATGCATCAAGAGGTGAAGGCTGTGGCACGGAAATTGGCTGATTATTACAAGCTGCCTCAGAGGATGAGTGTGCGTCAGGAAACATGGTTTCAGAAGCTTATCGCCGGCAAACGTGCGGTTAGCTAAATTAATTTCAGGAGGGTAAGGGAGTGAGTGGGAAAAGGTTTTCGATGATTACCTACATGCATGAACGTAGGACGGAAGAGGCAGTGGTTGGATTCAATCACTATCCGAAATTACATGCAGCAGGATTAAACGATCCCAAGGATGGGATGGTCGAACGGACAAACGAAGTGCGTGCAAGCAGTAACGGCCAGGATCAGGCGGGTGAGGAAGCTTTTTTCCAGCAATGGGTTCAGGAGATTCGCAGTGAGCTTGTTTCCTTGAAAGGCAGATCAGAAAGCGAAAAACAGCTGTACAATGAGACGTTGAATCGCGCTATTTTGGGCTATGAAGAGGATCGTGGCAAGCTGCTGGCAATTATACATGATCTCGTGTCGAAAAGAAGGCTTTCGGTTATTCCTCCTCGGACTAGTGGTTATACGACGTTGCCTGAAGCGATTTTTGCTGAAATTATCGGCTTAAATGTCCTTGAACTTGTACTCAAACAGAAGGAAGGCTTAGAGGAGATTCAGGTTGTGGGGAGGCAGATTTTTGAGGTGCGCGGTGGTATGGCAAGACCTTCTCTCTATGAGCTTCCATCGATCCGTGAATTAGAGCGAATTCAACAAAATTTGGTGTTATTCAACCACGATACTCTGAATCCTAGGAAACGTTGGGCAGAGGTTGTGCTCCAAGATGGTTCACGTGTGACGATGACGGGCTTCGGATTCACAGCAGAACCGACATTAACGATTCGATTTTATACCGTAAAAAGATTTGATTTAGCCTCGCTTACCTCGCCAGACCTAGCCACGATGGATGCCCGCATGGAGCTATTACTTCGTTGTTTCATCCGCACCTATTTCAATATGGTCGTCATTGGACCGACAAACTCAGGTAAAACAAATCTAATCAAGGCGATCATTGCCGAAATGGACGATAATGAGCGAATCATTACGATTGAATCCCGATTGGAGTTGAATTTAAAGCGAGATTTTCCGTATAAAAATATCGTCGAATACGAAATAGACGAGGAAGATCCGAGGCATTCAGGTTTGCAGGCTTTTAAGCTGGCGTTACGGCAGTCCCCGAAGCGCATATGTCACGCGGAAATTCGGGATGAAGATGCCAATTTGTATGTTCGTGCTTGTACGCGTGGCCATAAGGGCAGCTTGACGACGGTCCATGTGAGTGAGCTGGAGGATGTGCCGGATGCGATTACTGATATGTGCATGCTGGATGGGAGAGGGATGGATTCGAAGCGGCTGACGAAGCGGATTACTGAATTTGTGACACATATCGGCATTGAAATGCAGGTTGTTCACGGTAAAAGAAAGATTGTGCGAATCGTCGAATACCGGTATGAAAATGAATGCGTTTTCGTCACGAATCTAGCTCTTTATGACAACTCGACAGACAAATGGACATTTCCCGGGAAATTGTCGCTTCATGCATCGCGAAAAATACGAAAAGCAGATGAGGCAAGTTTCTCGCTGCTGATGGAGCACGGATTTATCGAAAAGGTAGGGAAAGAAGGCGATTTAGAGCAGTGATTTTCGCCAAATATGTCTTTCTCTTGTTGTTATTTGTGCTTGTTTTTGTGGTTTTCCAAGCTTTGCTAGAGCTACTGGTCCGACAACGCAAAGCCAGATTCAGGTTGTACTATGTAAAAAACGCCACAGTTAGCGCGAGATTAAGTGCTTATTTGGAGACATGGGGCTGGGTCTATAAGCACATGAAGGAGCTACTGGAATCCGTCGAATCTAAATTTAGCATGCGAGCGATACTGACGACAAGTCTAATTGGATTGTTGATGGGGTTGTTGGCTGGGGGATTGTTTTTTCAATCCTTAAAAGGAGCCATTATCATAACTATGATCGGTGCTTCGCTGCCCTACTTGCTGCTTAGGGTCAAGCTGGTGAGTGTTCGGTTGCGTACGAGGTTAGAGTTTCTTCCTGCTGTCGAAGTGTTTTACCAGTCTTATATGATGGACCCTGATCAAAATATGAAGATCGCACTGAAGTATTGTCTAGAGGAAAATCGAATCCTGTATCCGATAAAGCCTGTTTTCGAGCAGTTATATCGTCATTTGATGACACAAAGGGATACAGAGGAAAGCTTGCGAATTTTCTCCTTCACGCTCGGTCATATCTGGGCAGATTATTTTACGGGGATCATGCGTGTGGCCTTGAAAGAGGGAAGCTTTGTCGGAGATAGTTTGAAGGAGCTCATCACGGATATGCGAAAAGCTCAGCGATTTGATCAGATGGAACGAAATCGACTGTTGGAGATTCGCATTGCGAATTTCACACCAATCGGATTCATGGCTTTATTCATGTGGATTAATTTCAAAGTGAACGCAGACAATGCTTATTTGTATTACGTGATCGACCCAGCGGGGCGGAATATGATTTTGGATGCCCTTTTATTGATATTTGTATCGTTTTTGATGGGGATCTACTTATCCATGCGAAGAATGTGAGGAGGTGAATATTTTGGTTTTGGTCAACACCCAGTTGTTAATGCTGCAGTACGCTTCGCGTTTGCTAGTATTTATACTTTTGATGATCATGATTTACCAGGGCCTTAGGTACATACCGTTACGCAAGAAGAGATGGCGATCTCTGCATGTAAAAAGCACGCTAAAAGAGTCTGAAATCCCCTCATGGTTGTATAAAATGCTTGGGATGAGCACGAAAGCGGTGGAGGAGAAGCGCCAATTGCTGTTGGGGTGTGGCATTTGGATGAATGCGAACCTGTATGAGGGGGCGAAAAGGTTGCTTTTAGGTGGTTCGCTTCTAATCGGAGGTATGGGGTATGCGGCTTTCCAGCATCCTTGGCTCACGTTGCATATGCAGCCTGCTTATGTTCTTGTTGGTGCTGTGGTGGTATCGATTTTTCTAATATGGGATGGAAAAGTGCTGGCACAGTTAAAAGAAAAGCGATCCCAGCGCATCGTGCGGGATATTTATGGAATCAGTCGACAACTCTTGTACTATAATGATTCGAAATTGAATTTGCATGACAAATTATCCTTATGTGTTGGTCAGACGGCGTCGATTCGAGCTCATGTTCAGCTGCTTCTAAATGAATGGTATCAGGGGGCCGAAGAGGCGATTTCCCATTTTAAAAGGAGACTGGGAACCGAGGAAGCTCATAGCTTTGGAGAGACGCTAAATGCGCTCAGGTTGAATGAACATGGGGGCTATTATGAGCTGTTAAAGCAACGCATTCAGGATTATAAAGAGAAAATGGAATTGATTCGGGACAGCAAGAAGGAAACGGTATCGTATGTGCTTTTTGTGCTCGCGGGACTGCCGATTCTGAATACATTTCGGGTGTTTATGTACCCATGGATTGCCGAAGGACAGCGATTATTTGACGCTATTAATTAATAAGCGATGGGAGAGCGAGTAAATGAGAAATATTTTAGTAACGGTGATGATGCTGATTGTGGTTGCTTTGTTGTTTACGACGATTATCAATGATGGGTCCACGGGGATGAGACGTAATATTAATACGCATGGGACTACTGCAAATACGAATATCAACGCACTTCAACCATAGAAACGGCAGGGAATGAATGAGGTCTATTCTTGTAACGGTGCTGTTGTTGATTGTCGTTATCGGTATTTATTTCGATGTTGTTGGGGGGAGCACGGGGACACGCAGGCAGGTTAGTGATAGTGGGGGTAGAATTAATGGGTCTATCGAGCGGATTAATCCATGAAGCAGATTTTGGTGTTTATCCTTTTTTCAACCATGCTTTGTTGGTTCATGTTTGCCCCGGTTTATAAGCATATTGTGATTGTTCGGCAAGCTGTACTGCAAAAGGAAGTCGATTATTTGCTTGAGGTTGGCGCGAATGGCAGCCATGGGTATATCAATGGTGCGATGATTGCCGAATCCCGGGTGCGTTTGGCGGAAAGAGGCTTCATCCCTGGAGAAATTGAGTATGTAGTTGAAACTAGCACAGGAGTTAGTGGGATAAATGATGGGGCCCCGGTTTGGCGGGGAACAGGCATGCGGTTGACGATGACTTATCCGTATCACCGGCTTTTTGTAATTGATCAGCTTGTCGGCATTACGGTCCCCGCTGCCTCTGAGCGTATGGGCGCAACAGGTATGAAAATGAGTGAATATGTGCCATGAGAGTTGAGGGATTGGCGTGTATAAGCTGCTATTAATGATGTTAATGAGCGTGGTGTTTATGTCGTTATATGCGCTTCAAACGGATGAGGAGTTAGCGATGCATACGGTATTCCAAGGGAAGCATGCGCTGAACAATGCCGTACATGCGGCTGCTCAGCAAAGTGACGGGGCGAAGCTAGCGCAAGGCATCCATTCGATTGATGAGACGAAGGCGAGAGAGGCTGCTATGGCCTATTTGCAGGCGAATTTACGCTTAGATGAAGATAATAAGCCATTGCCTGAAACTTTTTTGCAGAGTACGGTGGTGGTTGAACTATTTAAGGTTGTTAATGAGGGAGAAATATTTCCCTATACTTATCAGGATGTTGCGCACGACTACACGGTTACGCTTGATCGACCTGGGGTGATTATGTTTATTCGAGTGGCGTTCCCGCGAACTTATACGGTTTTGCAGCCGATTACTTGGACGATTAAGTCTTCGGCGGAGATGGTGTTTTGATCTGGCAAGAATGATTACAACGGGTATTCGTTGTATAATGAGGGAGAGGTGTGAAATTAAACGGCATATAGGAGTCGATTCGAATGACAATTTTTCAGCAAAGGCAGCAATTGCTGCAAGATGAGATGCGCAAGCGAGGGTGGTCAGGCTTCCTGGTCACACAGAACGTCGATATATATTATTACTGCGGTTCGATGCAGACGGGATATTTGTTCATTCCGACGGATGGCGAAGCGATTTATCTCGTTCGTCGCAGTTTGATGCGCGCGGAGGAGGAAGCAGCAGCGGCCGTCGAAGCGCTCGGCTCTTTGAAGACGCTCGGCGAGCGGCTTCGCGCGCGCTGCGCAGGTGTGGATGCAGCGGCGGTTGAGCCGCTGCGTGTGGCGGTAGAGCTGGACGTGTTACCCGTCCAGCTTTACTTGCGGCTGCAGACCGCGCTGCCAGGCGCGGTCTGGGAGGACGGCTCGCTGCTCGTACGAGAGCAGCGCATGATCAAATCGCCGGACGAAGTCACGGCGATTCGGGCGGCAGCGCGCGTCGTCGACGACGCGCTGGAGGCGGTCATCCCCCACATTCGTGAGGGGATGGCGGAGGTTGAGCTGATGGCGCTCATCGAGCATCAGCTCAGACTGCGCGGGCACCAAGGGCTGATGCGCATGCGTGCGTACAATTCCGAGTTAATCACCGGAATGGTCGCGTCAGGCGCATCGGCAGCGGTGCCCACCTATTTTGACGGGCCGGCCGGGGGCACGGGGCTCCACCCGTCCAGCCCGCAAAGCTCGGGCCGCGCGCTGATTCGGCGCGGCGACCCGATCCTCGTCGATATCGGCTGCACCATCGACGGGTACTTGATCGATCAGACACGTACGCTCGTGATCGGCGATGTAGACCCTGAGCTGCAGCGAGCCTATGACGTGGCGGAGGAGGTCCTCCGAGCCACGGAAGCCAGGTTGCAGCCGGGCACGATTGCCGAGCATCTGTATCTGCTCGCGCTGGATCAAGTGCAGGAAGCTGGGCTGAGCGCCCACTTCATGGGGTACGGCGCTGACCAAGTGAAATTCCTTGGTCACGGCATCGGGCTCGAAATCGACGAGCTGCCCGTTCTCGCCAAGGGCTTCAAATACCCGCTGGCGCCCGGCATGGTCATCGCGATTGAGCCCAAGTTCACCTTTCCGGGCAGAGGTGTCGTTGGTATTGAAGATACGTATCTGATCACCGAAGGTGGATACGAAAAATTGACGGTATCCCGTGATGGGATACGACAGATATAAGCCGAACGAGTCCTGCGGGACGTCGTGTCGGAGTACAGTAAACCCTGCTGTCCAGTTTCTTAGGAAACGGATGGCAGGGTTTTGTGCTAAGTAAGAGGAGGAGGAGGAGAAGCTTGTTTGCTCATCAAGGTACCTATCGCCACTATCCCCCTCGCTCAGATCAGCAAGCAGTGGGTCATTGGACGGTATCAGCAATGGTCGATTCAAATTCTGAGCAGTGGGGATAATGCACACAGCTGCCACATCAGGTGTGGGTGGGAAGTCAAAGAGATCTACGTGAATGCCATTCACGAGGATCTCTTTTTTCTGCATGGACAAGCATGAACGAGCATGTCAGCCCGCCAATCGTCATAACATGATAGCGATTACAATTTGCGGTAGGAGGAATGAAAGGATGGTCAGGAAAAAGGTAGGGGGAAAAATGATGAAGCGTGCGGGGGCACTCCTCTTGGCCGCGGCGCTTTTGATTCCACAAGTTCTGCAAGCACCGAAGGCGGAGGCGGCTGATTTTCCAGCTAATCCAATTAGTAAGCCAGGTTGGATCTTAGACACGAACGATGAGTTTAATGGTACGAGTTTGAACCAGAGTTTGTGGATTCCTAAGTTTCTAGAAGCGCGGACAACAACGGAGCGATCGCAAGCCAACTACATATTTAGAGATGGGGCTATCGTGCTTCAAATTTTGCCTGACCAACTGACCTATAAGGTAGGCGGAACGACCAAGGTTTCTTCGATTCAAACGGCGGCCAAAGATTATCTGCATTTGGATGATCTGTATCAACATATCCCGACAGATATTAAATATGCGACGAAGTATGGTTATTTTGAAGTCAGAGCCAAGTCGCAGAAAGGCAGCGGCATGCATACAGCTTTCTGGGCAACCGGTGTCGAAGACGAGGCGTGGCAAGAGCTGGAAGTCGATATCTCGGAGCATCCTGGCAGTAACGTGCAGCAAACCTTGATGAATTTCTACAAATGGGATGATCAGAATGCAACGGATTCGGCTGCATCTGTTAATGTGGGGTTCGACATGACGACGGAGTATCATATTTATGCGATGGAATGGGATGCATCAGGGATTAAACTTTATGTGGATAACCAACTCAAACGCACGTATGCCTACTCGCCGAATTATCGGATGAATTTCTATTTAGGCATCTATGAAAATGCAGGATGGACGGGGCCTCTGGATACAACAATTCCTTATCCCAAGGAGTTCGCCGTTGATTATTTCCGCGCATACAAAAAAGATCCTAACGGCACAACTCCCACACCGCCCGCTGATTTGCTCAGCGATAACTTTGAAGACGGCAATGCAACAGACTGGACAACGGGACTTGGCAGCTGGAGCGTGGTAACCGATGGCTCTAAAGTGTTCCGACAAAGTGCAACAACAGGGGAAGGTATTGTGACGAATGGGATCACGCTTTGGCACAACTATTTTGTAGAGTCGAAGGTGAAAATAGCAACCGCCAACGGTGGGGCAGGGGTCATTGGACGGTATCAGGATGCCAACAATTATTATATGCTTCGCTTAAATGATACGGGGGATAAGCTTCAGCTGTATAAGAAAATTAGCGGTACCTTTACGTTACTACAGGAAACATCGGTTACCGTTAATTTGAACACTTGGTATAAGCTGAAGCTAGTGATGAATGAAAATGTCCTCGATGGTTATCTGGATGATGTGAAGAAAATCAGTGGAGTGACCGATAGTTCAATCTCCACAGGAAGTATTGGGCTTCGCACGTTTAATTCGGATGCCAAATACGATGACGTTGGGGCAGGACACAACTATTAATCAAGAGAGAAGGGCATCCAGTGAAATATTGAAAAAGCGACACGCAAACTGTTACCAGTTAGCGTATCGCTTTTTGTTTTTGTGTGGATTGAATCTATTGGATTCGCTCAATCACCTTATCAATCAAACCATACTCCCGCGCATCCTTAGCTTCCAAGAAGTAATCGCGATCTGTATCCAGTTCGATTTTCTCGATGGGTTGTTTGGTCGTTTCGGAAAGAATGCGATTGAGCGTACTGCGTGTTTTGAGAATGTGCTGCGTGCGGATAAGAATATCACTCGCTTGCCCCTGCGCGCCTCCCCAAGGTTGGTGAATCATGACTTCGGCATTCGGAAGCGCGAAGCGTTTGCCTGGAGCACCAGCAGTTAGGAGAACGGCTCCCATGGATGCTGCCATCCCTACGCAAATCGTTGATACATCTGGCTTAATGAAGTTCATCGTGTCATAAATCGCAAGCCCTGCTGAAGTAGAACCACCCGGTGAATTAATGTAGAGTGAAATATCCTTCTCAGGATCCTCCGCGGCTAGGAACAAAAGCTGGGCAATAATCGCATTGGCTACGTGATCATTAACCTCTGTGCCAAGGAATACGATGCGGTCTTTCAGCAATCTGGAGTAAATATCGTATGAGCGCTCTCCGCGCGCGGTTTGTTCGACAACCATAGGTATGAAGCTCATTGAAATCATCCTTTCCAAATTAAAAATCGTTATTTAAGCTATTAAGTTGTTAATGCCATTAAGCTGCTTTGCAATGAATCGTTGTCGCGGGTATCGTGACCTTCTGACCAAAACCGGAAGAAACGATAATCAGTCGGTAGGGGGCTTCATTTGGATAAGAAATCAACTCGCGAACAGTAACTGTTGCTTCGGTTTCTATGGGAGTAGCGTCTTGTCGGCGAAAGGTTTCGATGGAGATCACGTTTGTTTTAGCGGATTCTGAGATATGTGCAACAGGCTGTTCCCATGCGATGACAGGTGATACTGATGACGGAGCTGTATCCCGCTGTGGCTGATTGGCTGCATTCTCTTGCTCTTTTTCATGCTCAAGACTCATGGCAAATGCCTCCTCATTCCTTCGGTTTGGGGTAAACGGCTAGCAAAACATGGTATGCGTCCTGAGCCGTATCCTGAACAGCTGGGTAACGCTCCACCAACTGCTGGACAATCATGGCATATTCCTCAATAAACGCTTGCCGCTGCTGCTCCGTGCATAGCTGTACTTGAAGCTGTAGCGTCGCACTCGGAATCACTTCCCCCTCGTCACATTGCTCCATCAGTAACATGGCATCTCGGCGAATTCGCTCGGAAGTCGTCACAAGGTGGGCGAGAGAGCTCTGATCCTTCAGCTTTTGCAAGGTTTCTGGCTTCATGCTGAGGGATTCGGCGAGTACAAAGGTTTTGGCGATAGATCGATACAGCACCTCGACTAAATTGCGCACTTGGCGTGTACCTATGCGCTTTACTAAGCCGGCCTTCTCCAACGCCTTAAGGTGATAATTAATGCGCTGAGCAGTCTCGCCTAAGGTGCGCGCCACTTCGGCTGCGGAGCCAGGTTCTAAGAGCTGGGCGATGATCTCGCCGCGAAGCGGATTAAGCAGCACAGTTGCCTGCTCAGGGGACTCGATGTAGTAGCTGTCTTGGATCTCTTTGTCTAGTGGCATGGAGTGGATAGCCTCCGTGTACAAAGTATATGTTACGTACAAATATTTTATTACGTTGGGGCGGGAAAGTCAATGGACGGGGGGATGACAGCTATCGGTTGACAAATAAGTTTTGAAGTAGACAAATAAGTTTTGAAGTGACAAATAAAGTTCTGATCTGAAATGAAGTATAGAACCAAGATCTATTTGGCGAGATTGTATAGTACCAAGATATATGGGACATTTGTCCTTAGTCAGCAGTTGCGTTCACTCCATTGGGTGAACGCATATTTTATTTTAGGGGGAATGAATGATGAATAAAGGTAGTGCAATACGCAAAACGCAGATGAATAGACTTAAGGATGGTAGAGGCCAAGGATATGGAAAGGTAAAATCAATCTCTATTAACGATTTTCAATAGACAAGGAATGGCTATCGAAATACTCGTTCATATCCGACAAACTCCATGTTTTATCTTGTGTCTAAAAATTTGTAAGACTTTCATACAAGTTGTTCTAGACTAACTTTCGGACAACAAAGCAGTCGTGGTTTTTAAAGGAAATAATAGTAGCATAAAAGTGTCCGAAAGTATCAACTTCTAGACTTAGATAATAGCTTTAACAACTCAAAAATGCCCCTTAACATCAACATAGATCTCCCATACCATTTTGATGCATGGATTTTTAATTGGAGAACAAACATTCCCTGACATACTAGTCGAGGAACGTCAACAGCGCGCTCCATTAGTACTTTGTTAGGGCGGTTTTTCTTTTGATTAAGCTACTGTTGATATTCTCACATAAGTCACTAAAACACATTGCTCATCAAATGTCAGCACAAAGAAAAATGACCCATTAGTCACAAAGTCCGCAGGGTCGTTTCTAATTCTCTATTGAACAAATCCGTGTAACCAAACAAATGCGAAGCCATCTATGATGGTATCGCATTTGTTTTAAGCTGATCTATCTAGTTAAAAGGAATAACGGAGTCAATCTGCCAAATCTCCCATGTGTGAAATCCCACTTATTTGATTTAGATAACTTTAATCACAGTATTGACGGGTTAACAAACCGATAGACTGTCGAAGCATGTCGAACGTAAAAAAGTGTCCCAATGTTAAGGGCGCGTTTAAAAAAAATATGAATTAGTTCGTTGCTACCTCACTACACGAATTAACGTAGACTTGCTAATACCCGTCATACTGGATAGATACTTCGTTATAGGAATTATCATTCAACAGCGCCATAGCACGGTGCTCCTATTCACCTGTATAAAACGTATGTGAATAGGGAGTCGAGGTCGGATTTTCTGACTGGGATGAAAAGGATACAAGCCTGCACCCACGACAGGTGATCGAATTTCATGAAACGGACATAATCTGAGTCTATTCCGACAATTATTTATTTTTATCTCCTTATATACGTAATTGATCCTCGAATCATGCAAAAAATATATCATTTGCTAAAGCCAGATTCACTTCTATTTGGTAGGATTGATCACATCTGCCTCATTTTTTTCTTGGGTTGTCGTTTCAGGAATTGTATTCCAGGTGTTTTCTCCTACTTACGGTCTCTATGGTTTTATTTACAACATGTTTGGGTGGAAGACGCAAGTCCTCCTTATGCAGCCGGGTCCCATCATAGTCATTTTGATCGGTTCGGATATTTGGAAAGAATTTGGTTTTGCAAGTGTCATTTTTTTGCCGCAATTGTTGGAGTTAAGTTGTAAGGGGGAGGAACACCAGACCAAGATGATAAGAAAATTTGGACGAGCCTTATTCGGAACTATACCCGGCAGAATACTTATCGGAGCTCTTATTATTATGGGACCGGCTTTGGTTGAAGAGCTATTCGCTCTTAACGATCTCCTCACCAAGCCATTTAAACTTTTGGTTTTTTTGTGCGAAAGGCGGTGCGAACGATGTTGAAAATGCTCGTGGTCGACGATGATAAATTCGAGCGGGATGGAGTCAAGTTTTTAATCGAAAAGTACGGCTTGAACCTGGAAATTAGCGAAGCGAACAGCGGGGAAAGCGCACTTGCATTCATCGAAAACAATGACATTGATATATTATTTTCCGACATCCGGATGAAGGGGATGGACGGATTGCAGCTTGCGGCAAAGGTACGTGAGCTCGGCCGGCCAGTTAAAGTTATATTTATGAGCGCTTTTGGTGAGTTCGAATATGCGCAGCGGGCAATCGATTTGAAAGCGATCCGCTATATTTTGAAACCGGTTCAGGTGAATGAATTTATTAAGGTTGTGTCCCATGTCATTCAGTTGTGCGAACAGGAGCTGAATTCGAAGGCGCAGCAGGAGCGGATGGAAGAGGCGTATATTAAAGAGGTACGTTATGAGAAGCAAAAGCTGTTGACCGACCTCATTCTCGGCAAAGACGAAGTGGCGAATGAAGACAGGGAGCAATCCATGCCGATCACCGGATTCGATGGATACGGTTATGTGCGGATGCTGATGCTGGATTCGCGCTGCCGTGTTTTCGACCGGCTTGATCCCGATCTTGAACGCCAGCTTGCGGAAACGATTCGTCGAGGCTTTGATTTCATCCATTTGAATGAATTTCAAGGTTTGCTGCTCGTGGAAGCTTTTGCCGAAGAATCGCTGGAAGCTTTAACGGAGCTTGGACAGCAATTGATCCGATGGTTCCGGGTCAAGTACGGACGGGACATTTGTATTGTGGTCAGCGGTTTGGTGGACGATGTGAAACAATTGTACAAAGAATATCACGCGATGGAAACGATGCTGGAAAATAAGTTTTTTTTCGATGAAGGAACGGTGCTGCTGTCAAACCGCACATCATTTGCCATAGGTGATGTGACCGCAGCGGTCAACGATGCACTGGAAGAATTAAGGTTGAACATTCAACGAAGCCGTTTTGATGTCGTAATCTTGCGGTTCGAACAGTTGTTTGACGCGCTGCAGAACAGCGATCACTTTTCCGTCATTTACGTCAAATATGTTTGCTCAGAAATCGTCAAAGCGATATTCGACGCTGCTGCCAAAAAGAATACGGATAAATTCAAGGTGAATTTGGAAAGAATTTATAGGACAACATTGCTGAGCGAATTGCGCAGAGTGGTCCTGACGATCTTGAAAGAAAACGAATCATCCAGCGAAACCGGCGCGGAAGCGATGCCGAAAGCAATTGAAGAGCTCGTTCGTCTAATTGAAACAGAATACAATACCGATTTGTCTTTGGAATCGTTAGCTGAACGAGTCTATTTGTCGCCAAGCTATTTAAGCCATTTGTTCAAAAAGCAAATAGGGATCAGCCTTAACAAGTTCATCACATTGTACCGGATGGAAAAGGCGAAGGAGCTGCTGTGTTCGACAAACCGAAAAATCGTCGACATCGGACAAGACGTTGGTTACAGCAATTTTCCGTATTTCAGCTCATTATTTAAAAACCATTACGGCAAAACACCTTCCCAATTCAGGGAAGAGGCGTAACCGATGAAACGGGCCATATTCGGACTATTCAACCGGCTGCGCTTTAATCAAAAGTTGTTTTTGTCCTATCTGATAGTTATCATTATTCCGATTATGGTTCTTGGCGTATATGCCTACAAACAATCGAAGCAAATGCTTAATTATCAGGCTTTTCAAGGAATTGACAAAAACGTCAATACGATTTCGGAAAGCATCAACAATTCTATCGAACGGTACAACCATTCGATCCGGTCGATCGTCTTCAATAGGACATTTCAAAAAATCGTCGCGAATGATTATCTCGATCTGGTCAATCTGTCGAGCGATTTGAACAATTACTTGTCCCCTTATTTCATCATGATGATGAACCTGGACAAGGAAATTGAAAAAATAACGTTTTATACGCAAAGTAATGTGCCGGAATACGGCGATTCCGTTGTTTCCTACAAACGTGTCCAAAACGAACCGTGGTACAGTGAGGCTGTGCAAGGAAGCGAAAATCAATGGTTTTATGATAAAGGTCTGTTTGTGACAGCTAAATTCCCGAAATTTTTCGCGGAACGGTATACGAGTATAGTCTATTTGCGCATAAACGACAATAGCTTTTTCAAAAGTGTGACCGATATGTCTCAGGATTATGGTATTGTCATCGCAGATGCACAAAACCGGATCATTTACGCGAACCAAAGCGCGATTCAAACGTCAACCATCGATTCCAGTGAAATGATGAAACTGAGCGAAGGGATGGTGAAAATTGGAGCAACTGAGATGTTTCTTGTCAAAAAGATGATGCCGCAAACGAATTGGACATTGTACTGCTTCGTACCAGCCGGGCAAATGTCTCCAAACGCAGGAACAATTATTAATGCAACGCTGATTGTGATCTTGGCATGTATTGTCAGCTTGCTTGTCATTATATCGATATTTTCCAAAACGATGATCCGGCGCATCTTCAGGCTGAATGCAATGATGAAGCAGGTCGAGATGGGGGATTTGAACTTGCGGGTGCAAAGCTCGTCAAGAGATGAAATCGGCGAGCTTACGAATCGGTTCGGCAACATGCTGATCCGACTGAATAAATTGATTGAAGAATCGTTTCGCAGCAAAATTGTGCAAAAAGAAGCAGAGATGAAAGCACTTCAGTGGCAGATCAATCCTCACTTTTTGTACAACACGCTTTCATTCATCAATTGGAAGGCGCTGAGGAGCGATGCTCACGACATTAGCCATGTTGTCACATCGATGTCGAAATTTTACCGAACAGCGCTCAATCGGGGCAACAATATCATTTCCATACGTGATGAATTGGAAAATATCAAATCGTATATAGAAATTATTCAGGTTATGGGCGAATATAACTTTGACGTTGTTTATGAAATCGATGCAGCAGTTTATGAATATTCAACGATCAATCTCATCCTGCAGCCGTTGGCTGAAAACGCAATAAAACACGGCGTCAATCAAAAGACTTCTGGGCGCGGTCTGCTGCAAGTGAGCACCCGTATCGTTAATGATTCGGTCGAATTCGCCATTGAAGACAATGGTCCGGGTATGTCGCAGGAGACGGTCAATACGTTACTGATGATGCAGTCAGCCGGATACGGGCTGAACAACGTCAACGAACGGCTGCAGCTACGGTTTGGTGTCGAATACGGAATAGGAATCAAAAGTCGGATCGGCCACGGTACGGTCATGACCGTCGTTATCCCACAATACATGAATGCTTCAACGTGATACCAACGAATCAGTTACGCCATTCTTCCACCTATGTCTGCCCTCCCGGCAGGCTTTTTTTCAACTCCGTAAAAAACTGAATCATTTCAAAAATATTTGATAATTTAATTCTTTCTCGCCAGTGCTATAGTTTGTTTATCACTTCTAGAACGGTTATAGAAAGCGGGGAATGACAGCGATGAACGAAACTGTGGCGACAGTCGGTACGAAACGAACGCTGAAGCCAGAAAAAAACAAAACAATCAAGCAATACCGCGTACTTCTCATCATGATGATCCCAGCAATTATCTATTACATTATTTTCCATTATCTGCCGATGATCGGCTTGTTATTGGCATTCAAAGACTTTAAAATTACGCAGGGCATACTTGGTAGTCCTTGGGCCGGACTCCATCATTTTGATAAAATCCTCCATGATACGTATTTCTACACGGTATTGAAAAATACGATTGTCATAAGCTTATACAAGCTTGTGTTCGGGTTCCCAGTACCGATTGTTTTCGCCCTATTGCTAAGTGAAATTTCGAATGTGAAGTTTAAAAAAGTAGTGCAGACGGTTTCGTATTTGCCTCATTTTATATCGTGGGTCGTGTTGGCCGGCATTTTCTTTACGATATTTTCGCTGGACGGTCCGATCAATGCGATCGTGAAACTACTTGGCGGCGATCCGATGTTATATTTGGCGGACGACCGCTACTTTCGGACAATTCTCGTAGCTACGAGCATTTTTCAAGGGTTCGGTTGGGGTTCGATCATTTATTTTGCGGCGATATCTAACATTGACCCACAAATGTACGAAGCGGCTGTTATCGACGGGGCGGGACGGTTCAAGCGGATGATTTACATATCTATCCCAATGCTCGTTCCAATCATTGCAATTATGCTGATTTTGTCTATGTCCGGCATTCTGGATGCGGGTTTCGATCAAATATTCAATATGTACAATGCCAAAGTGTATAACGTATCCGATATTATTGACACGTATGTGTATCGCAAAGGGTTGATCGAGCTGAACTACAGCTATGCTACGGCGGTTGGGCTGTTTAAATCTGTCGTTGCTCTATTCCTGATTATTGTCGTTAACCGTATCGTTAAATGGATTGGCGGCAAGGAGCACGCAATATGGTAGTTTATCGGGTGAAGGAGCGAGAATGATGATTAATGTTAAAAAATCGATTGGAGACAAAATGTTTGACGTTCTTTTATACCTCATTTTGGCTAGCATGACGTTCTGCACATTATATCCGTTCTGGTCGCAGGTTGTTATTTCTTTGGACGGAGCAGGAGTCAACAGTACCGCTTATTCATCAGGGATCATCTTGTTTCCAACACAACTGACTTTCGATAGCTACAAGCTGGCGTTCAAATTCGATGCGTTATGGATGGGCTACTGGAATACCATTGTCAGAACAGTTGTTGGTGTCGTGTTATCCATATTTTTCACGGCGATCACCGCTTATCCGCTGGCGAAGAAAGATTTACCCTTCAACCGGACGTTTACGAGCTTTATCTTATTCACGATGCTGTTCGGCGGTGGAATGATTCCATCATATTTACTAATCAAGCAGCTGCACATGCTGAATACTATTTGGTCGCTAGTCATTCCAGGCATGATTGGTGCGTTTAATGTATTGATCATGCGAAACTTTTTCCGATCTATTCCCGATGAATTAGAGGAGTCAGCCCGGGTTGACGGGGCAGGATATCTGCGGATTTTCACCCAAATCGTCCTTCCGTTATCAAAGCCTGTTTTGGCAACGATTGCTTTATGGGTAGGAGTTGGCCATTGGAACTCTTGGTTTGACAGTATGATTTATATCTCTAATCCGGACAAACAGGTACTGCAAATTGTATTGCGCAAAATCATTATCCAAAACAATATGGCGGACATTAACAGCGTCATTCAACATATGGGCACCAAAACGGAGTTTTCCGGCAAACAGCTGCAAGCGACGGTAGTCATGTTTTCGATTATTCCGATGCTGATTGTATACCCATTTATTCAAAAGTATTTTGTCAAAGGCGTTATGATCGGCGCTATTAAAGGGTAATTCCTAATAATAGATATTTAAGAATAGAAAGGGTTGGTTCGAAATGAAGAAAAAAAGTTGGTTGGCTGGAGCCCTGTCTGTGGTTTTAATCACGAGTGTAGCAGCTGGATGCAGCAAAAACGATTCGTCCGGAGATACTGCCGAAAGCGGGGGAAAACAAAATTCCGAATCCACAGATAGCGGACAAAAGCCTAAGCCAAAAGTGAAGCTGACGTTTTGGAACCTGGATGAAAATCAAAACCCGAATTCCGTCGGCATAAATGCGCTAAAGGAAAAGTTTGGCGTCGATATCGATTTTACTTCCGCAACAAGGGAAGCAATGAAAGAAAAACTGAATCTCATGATTTCTTCAGGTGAAATTCCTGATTGGTGGAAAGAGCCATCGTTTCCGGAATACGACAAGTTCCTTCAGCAGAACGTGGCGGCAGAAATCCCGCAGAAGCTGATCGAACAAAATATGCCGAAATATATGAGCTGGTTAAAACGCTTTCTCGGAGACGATCCATTTAAATACGTTAGAAGAGATGGAAAAATCTACGGCTTGCCAGTCATCTGGGATCTAGGTATCGACGGTTTGCAGTTAGGCTTTCGGCAAGATTGGCTGAATAAAGTTGGTATTTCAAAAACGCCAGAAACGATTCAGGAAATGGAAACCGCTTTGACGAAGTTCCGAAACGACGATCCTGACGGCAACGGCAAAAAAGACACGTACGGCATTACATCTTCAGGCGACAATATCGAAAGCATGTTCAGCTCGGTGTTCGGCGCATTTGACGCTTATCCGAACATTTTCCAGGAGAAAAACGGCAAAGTCATTCGAGGCGAAATCGAACCTGGGGCGAAGCAAGCACTTGAAGTTTTGAACCGCTGGTATAAAAACGAGCTGATTGACCCTGAATTTGTTGTCAACAAGGCCAATAATGTCGAAGACAAAGTGCTTACCGACAAAATCGGCGCCATCGAATATTTTTGGTGGTTTTTCATGCCAGGCAATGCCTTCCTCGGGGGAGATCAATGGTACGATAAAATAGCCAAGAATCATCCGGGGTTCAACTTTGCGATTGTAGGCGGCATTAAAGGACCAGATGGCAAGTACGGCATGTCGCAATATAATCCGGCATATGCATCAGGAGTTATGTTTGGGAAGCAATTGGAGAAAGATCAAGACAAACTGGTCAAATATATGCAAGTTTTCGAAGCTACCCAATTCGAACCTGAAATTTATGAAAAATTGAACTTCGGCGAAAAAGATAAGCAATGGAAACTAAGCGACAAGGGAACAGTTGAATATAATGCGCCTTACACGGATGAGAAAGAACGTAAAAAAGCAGGTCTAGGCGGCTATTCGATGACCGGTTCGTTTAACGATTACGATTTCCAAACGTCGTATACTTCGGAAATAAGTCTACGCCAGCTGGCAAAGGGCACTCGTGCGAAAGGAACGAGAAACATCGATATTCTGGCGCCGTTTAATAAACCGATTTATAACGAAACGCAAGAAAAGCTGAAACAGTTTACATTGAGAACTTATATCGATTTCATTACCGGTCGCAAGTCGTTAAATGATTTCAATAACTTTGTAACTGAATGGAAGAAAATGGGTGGCGATCAAGTGCTCGAAGAAGCACAAAAAGTATACGACAAAAACTTGAAGAAATAAGATTAAGTTGAATGTCCTTTCCAAATTCGCAAGAATTAGGGGGGGCATTTTTATTATTGGCGACCTTATCATGTTATATGCAAGTGTGAGTTGTGGCTGTATAACCTTGAGTGTGCGGATGCCGTCGAGTTCAAACGACTGCGTGAGCATGTTCCAAATTTTCTAAAAGGTGTTGAAAATCAATACTTTGCAAAGGAATGACATCATGACAGGCTACAAGTACAGTGAAACAGAAGCCATGGGCCTCACAGTCGAAGATTATGAGGAACTTTTTATTACCAAATCTTTAGAGTAATTTGGCCGTCTAGAAGTATCAACTTCCAGACAAGGTAGCATTGTTTAAGAGCATTGGGGGCGGGGGTGATCATGGCATTATGCGTGACTTTGTTCGGCTCGTGCAAAGCGAAGGAGAAGTGGCAGGACTTACTGGACGGAAGGGATACAAGCATGTACCCACGACATGTGATCGAATGTCATGAAAGGATATAATCTGAGTCTGTTCCGAAAATTCTGCATTATCTCCTTTTATTCGCGTAATTCATCCTCGAATCGTGCAAAAAGTATATCATATGCTAAAGCCAGATTCACCTCTATTTGGTAGGATAGATCACATAGGTAGCTACTGTAGCTTTAATAGACTTCCAATGTGACAGCGTTTATGTTCCTTCAAGGGATAATCATTGGTTTGAGAAGGGTCTTCGGTACTTCGTTTCATACTCCGCTCCTCAGTACATTGAAAATTTGAAAAAATACGATGAGGAGCAAACGGCTACTTGAAACAATGGCAGTATGTGCAGTTTTATTATTTTAATTTCTTCGCTAAATTTAGACAAATTCAGTTATAGAAATCAGGAGGTCAGCCTATGAATCATGCTGTGTTAACAGGAACAATGGAACGAACTCAAAGCCAACCGAAAAGTAAAGTTAAACAAACACTAAGAACAATCATGAAACAAAAATATTTATTTCTCCTCATGCTGCCAGGATTGGTATACTTTATCATTTTTAAATATGGCCCGATGTACGGAATTCTACTCGCCTTTAAAGACTTTAATCCGATAGATGGGATCACAGGGAGCCCGTGGGCAGGACTCAAACATTTTAAGCCTATCTTTGAGCAAGCAAGCATAAAGCAAGTGATCTACAATACGCTGCGCATCAGCGCATTAAAGATTGTAATCGGATTTCCCTTTCCAATCCTATTCGCGCTTATGCTCAATGAGCTTATGTCGAGTAAGTTGAAACGAATCGTTCAAACGATATCCTATCTGCCGCATTTCTTGTCCTGGGTAGTCGTATCTGGAATTGTATTTCAGTTATTTTCTCCTAGCTACGGTCTCTATGGCTTTATTTACAACTTGTTTGGGTGGAAGACACAAGTGCTGCTTACGCAGCCAGGTCCCTTCATAGCGATTCTGATCGGTTCGGATATTTGGAAAGAGGTTGGTTTTGCCAGTATAATTTTTTTGGCCGCCATTGCAGGGATTAACGCCGAGTTATACGAAGTGGCCAAAATTGATGGCGCAGGCCGCTTCAAACAATTATTATACATTACGCTTCCTAGTCTTCTGCCTATCATWAGCATCATGTTCATATTGCGTCTAGGAAGTGTTTTGGATGCCGGCTTTGAACAAATTTTGAGTTTATACAATCCACTTGTTTTTGGAGTGTCTGATATCGTCGACACCTATGTGTACCGCATCGGCCTTGAAGGCTTTCAGTTTAGCTTCGCAACTGCTGTCGGGCTTTGCAAAGGGGTAGTTGCACTTATTCTAATTGTTTCAACGAACTGGATCGTGCGAAAAACTACGGATCATTCGATTTGGTAATGCGAAAGAAAGAAGGAGAATGGAATGAAATCTAAACATACATTAGCGAACAAGTCGTTTGATGTGATTAATATCACTTTGCTGTTGTTACTGTGCCTCACCATCGTTTATCCATTCTGGCAGCAAGTCATTATCTCGCTTAGCAAGCCAGATGAAGCGAGAATTATTGGGTTACATCTTTATACAATCCATCCAACGCTAGACTCGTACAAGCGAATTTTTTTCGATGGAACGATATTAAAGGCGTATTATTGGACGATTTACCGGACCATATTGGGTACTTTTTTGACAGTAGTTGTAAGCGCTATGCTTGCTTACCCACTGGCAAAGACTCAATTATGGGGGCGCAAGTTTTGGATGTGGATTGTCGTGTTTACAATGTTCTTTGGCGGGGGTCTTATACCGACCTATCTTCTAATTCGAAACCTGCATTTGTTTAATACGATTTGGGCCTTGGTTTTACCCGGTTTAGTCAGTGCGTGGAATATCATCATTCTGCGAAATTTCTTCTACTCCATACCGGAAGAACTAGAAGAAAGTGCTCGAATCGATGGAGCAAATGATTTGCTGATCTTCTTCCGTATCGTTATCCCGTTATCCGCTCCCGTCATTGCGACAGTTACGCTCTGGACGATGGTTGCTCATTGGAATTCCTGGTTTGATGCGCTGATGTATACGACTGGCGGGAAAATCAGAATACTGCAAATCGTACTTCGAGAAGTGTTGGATAATGCCAATCAAATGTCAGGTGCGGGCAGTCTAATTAACTTAAATGAGATGCAAATGCAGGGGCAGCAGTATTCGCCGGAATCCGTTAAAGCTGCGATTCTTATGGCTGTCATCGTTCCGATTGTATGCGTTTATCCGTTCCTGCAAAAATATTTTGTTAAAGGCATTATGGTTGGTGCTGTAAAAGGATAATGGTATATCGGTGTAAACCTTTATATATAATTTTTACCAAAAACAGGAGGGTTCATAAATGTCTAAAAAAACAGTAGTAGCAGCATCGCTTTCATCCTTACTCCTTGCATCTGCATTGACAGGGTGTGCCAAAGACAATTCGACTAGCTCGCCGGCAGCTTCAGCTGCAGCATCAGCAGCAGCGACACCAGCAGTAGCAAAAAAGTACGATATTAAAATGTTTGCTGGCCGCTTCACGCCGAGCCCTGATGCAGAAAACATGAAAGCGATTAACGCAAAGCTGGGTCAAAACTTAATCATTACGGGATCACCTGATGCAGACATGCTTCAAAAGTTGAATCTGCTTTATGCAGCCAATGATTTGCCAGATGTGTTTTGGAATATTACTGGAGATTCAGAACTATTGAAGAATGCATCTGCTAAGTTCACGGAAGACGATCTTAAGAAATATATGCCGAATTTGTATGCGCTTGCACTCAAGCAATATCAGGCAGCTGGTATGACAAAAGAACAAGTATTTAGTCGCTTTACGGTAGATGGCAAAATGGCGGGCTTCTTTGCTGGCCAACAATCAACTACTTATCCTTACGGGCTTGTGATCCGGAAAGATGTCCTTGATGAACTGGGTTTAAAAACTCCGCAAACCGTGGATGACTGGGAAGCTTTCCTTAAAGCCTTCAAACAAAAATATCCGAACAAGTTCCCAATCACAGCTAGGGGCAAAGATGCGATACAACAAACATTATATTTCTTACTTGCTGCATACGGTGTGAATTTCGATACTTGGCAAATGAAGGACGGCAAATTGGCCTATTCCGCTTTTATGCCCGAAATGCGTGAAGCATTGGCAACAGCAAACAAGTGGTATAAAGCAGGCTATATCAATCCGGAATTCGTAACAATGGACAACGCTGCTCTAAATAATGAATGGATTAATGGGAATACGGTTGTTTATCAATATGCAGCTTTAGCCAACAAAATAGCGGCGCCGTTCGATCCAGGTTCCATTTGGGAACAAACAACCACGAAAAACCCACAGGCTAAAATGGAATGGATTCCGTTCCCGAAAGCCAAGCCCAATGCGAAGCCAGCTCTTGGAACCTATGAACTTATTTTGAATCAACCTATGATATTCGGCAAGCAATTAGAGAAAGACCCGGATAAATTGCATGCCGTTATGGGCGCTGTAGATAAGCTCAGAACAGATGCAGATATTCAAATGATGGTATCCCGAGGAACTCTAGGAAAAACGTATGATATGGTTGATGGTCTGCCTGTCATCAAGAAGGAAATGAATAATGCTGATACTTTTGTAAAAGAAGCTTTCAACATGGGCATGCCGGGTGGGGAGAATTGGGACTTTTCGAAGACAATTAATGCGAAGAGTTACATCGACAATTTAAAGAAATACGCCGAAGATGCGTCGGGACTCTATTCGAGAACGAACAACGATTGGAATTTCACGAAAGTCAATGGTCCTTTGAAAACGCCGTCTGGCGAAGATTTGACTCCTAAAGTGAATACGAAGTTGGCAGAGTTCAAACAAATGTTCGCAACAGTAATAATCGGAACCAAATCATTGGAAGACTTTGACAAATATATTGAACAGTATAAGAAAGAACTCGGAAATGACATGACGGAAGCGGCAAACCGTTTGTATTTGAAGCAATGGCAATAATGATTTAGATTTGCATTGTAACATACAGGAAATGGTTTTTTCATCTCCTGTATGTTCCTTTTTTTATAAGGGAATTGATGAAGGAGTGATGATTGATGAAATTGTTAAACAGCGGATGGAAAAGCAGATTAAGCAAGTTGATGATTGCCTCTCTAATGATTTTGCCTGTCTTTGTTGTAGCGCCACAAGCATCAATCGTAAAAGCAGCAGGAAATACGTATTATGTCGACACGAATGGAAGCGATACCAACGACGGCACCTCTCTCTCAACGCCGTTCAAATCCATACAGCAGGCGGCATCTGTTTTAACCGCAGGCGATACCGTGTATATCCGCGGAGGTACATACCGCGAAACGGTCACCCCCGCCAATTCAGGAATCACGGGCAACAATATTACTTATCAGAATTATAATGGTGAAACTGTAGTAGTAAGCGGTAACGATCTCATTACGGGTTGGACGCAAGACAGCGGGAATATATACAAGGCGCCGATGAACTGGACCTTAGGAGCTGGCAATCAAGTGTTTGTGAATGGCGCTATGATGGACGAAGCCAGATGGCCCAATCAGACGGGCACGATGCTGAGTCCGACCCGGGCGTCAGCTGACGCGGGAACCAATGCCGCGCAAGTTATCGATGCAGCACTTCCAGGGGGAAATGATTTCTGGACAGGAGCTACAATGTGGATTGAAAGCGGTTCCGGCTGGCTCGTCCAGACGCCTACGATCACCGCATTCGACTCGGTGGCCAAAAAGCTCACCTTGGGCCCGCTGTTAGTGTCAACTGGGGTATATTCACCTGCATCCGGAGATCCTTATTATTTGTCCGGGATCAAAGCGGCCCTAGACACAGCGAGTGAATGGTGGTACGACTCTAATAATAGCCAGCTATATCTTTGGGCACCTGGCAGCGTGGATCCTTCCAGCCTTACGGTAGACGCGAAACGCCGCAGTACCTCCTTCGATCTTTCTGGCAAAGCCTATATTACGATTGACGGGATTCAAACCATAGCCTCTACGATCTTGACCGACAGTTCATCGAACCATATTACGCTCCAAAAGATCGTGGCGAAGTACTTGTCGCATAACAAGCTGAGCACCACGGCGGCAGAACAGACGAATCTTGGGTTCACACTTGATGGTAGCTACAACGTACTGCGGGACAGCGAGCTCGCCTACAGCTCTGGTAGTCTTATTACGGTAAAAGGCTCCAATAACGACGTGATTAACAACTATATACATCATGGAGGATACGTACCGTACTGGGAAGGGCTTGTAAACTTGAAGGGCGCAAACAGCTTGATCAGCCATAACACGGTGGCGGATGCGGGGCGCGTAACGATTTATTTTTCCAGCGGGATGAGCGCAAACAATATTCAGTATAACGATGTCTACAACGCTGGCTGGTTGTCGGATGACTTGGGAATGCTGTACGGACCGAATACAGATGGACAGAATACAGAAATTCATCATAACTATGTCCATGACAATAAAGCACCTGGCACGAAGCCGGGCATCTATTTGGATAACTACACGACTAATTTCATCATTCATCATAATGTCATGTGGAACAACGCTGGCTTGCAGCTAAATATTCCATCAAGCTATAATCTAGTCTATAACAATACAGTTTGGACGAATGCGATTGCCATCCAGGCAAATGCTACGGGGAATCCGTTTGCGACTGATATGTATGGAGACCGGATCTTCAACAACATTACCAAGGGGAATGACCCGGAAGTGACGGCATATGCGACATATGGCAGTAATCTGACGAGCGCTCCCGGATTTGTCAATGAAGCTGGTCGTGACTATCACTTACTGTCTACTTCGCCGGCGAAAGATGCAGGAATTGTGATACCTGGCATAACGGACGGTTATGTAGGAAGCGCACCTGATATAGGAGCGTATGAATACGGCGGCACGGATTGGACGGCCGGTCATAATTTTGCAAGCCCGCCAAATCCGAGTAATACAAGAACGTCGACGCCCTTCATGAATAAGGTTGTAAATGGTGGATTCGAGTATGGGAACTTGTCGAGCTGGGTCGCTACGGACGCCGGTAATGCAGCTGTCATTAACGATAACCACTGGGGCAAAGCGGCGAATGCGGGAATATCCAGGTCGCAACTAAATGGCTTGAAGCTCAGCGGGGGCGTAGATGGCGTCGCTCAGACGATTACAGGTCTACAGCCGAATACGAATTATGTCGTTGGAGGCTGGTTGAGAACACCGGCTGGGGAAACAGCAGCGCTTGGGGTTAAGGACTTTGGCGGCACGGAAAAGTCAACTACTTCTACCAGCTCTACCTGGACGTTTGTTAAGGTGTCTTTTAAGACGGGGGCAACGAACACGAGCGCTACAATCTACTTTAAGAAAACGTCTGCAGGTGCAGGTGAAGCATATTTCGATGATGCAGGGCTAGTGCCGGATGCAAATGCTCCTGTATATCAGTCGATCTATGAGTTCGACGGGTTCGAGAACGGATTGGGCAACTGGTCGACAGTATACGGCACACCATCGCTGAGCTCCGCTCAAACGCATTCCGGCTCCAATAGCTACCTGATCAATCAAGACCAGGATGCGATACAGCAAAGCTTTGACACTTCATACAATAAAGTCGTCTCCATGTGGTTCTACGACACAGCTACCGCAAAGACTTGGCAGATTGGCGCTTTTGTAGACGACGGTGTTAATGTCAGAGGTATCTTTGTCAATACGCCGACATCCACAACCAAATATTCAATTCGTATCGGAGGTACCTATACAGCCACCAGTGTGACCCGTACCACCGGCTGGCACGAATTTAAGTTTGATTACACATCAGGTACCAAACTCGAAATGTATATCGATGGAGTGCTCATTGCCTCACCGACTGGTGCAACGAACTTCAAGCGGATCGTACTCGGCGATTTATGGACGCCCACTACGGTAACTGGCTATTTTGATGACATCTCGATCATGGATCTTCCTGCAGCGCCGACTCAAAGCAATATCGCGGCTGAAAACGGAAAGTTAACTTTGAATTGGACCAGTGTTTCCGGAGCAACAGGATACAAAGTCAAGTATGGAACAGCCAGCGGGGTATACACGTCAACGGTTCCTGTTGGTAATGTAAGCAGCACTACAATAGAGGGACTACAAAATGGAACCACCTATTATTTCGCGATCAGCGCTTACAATTCAGCTGGAGAAAGCCCAATTTCCAATGAAGCAATTGGAACGCCAGATGGCATTGCACCGTCAACGCAAGCAATTTTGGATGGAGCGAAGGGCTCAGGTGACTGGTTTACTACAGATGTAACTGTATCGCTTCAAYCTCAAGACGATGTTGCCGGCGTAATGTCTACTGAGTATTCATTGACCGTATTGCAAAGCGTTTACGGGCTGCAATCGACGAATGGATTCGTGSCGTATACCTCTCCGCTTCTGCTTAGYGATGGAATYTATGAGCTGAATTATCGGTCAACAGATCGCGCTGRAMATRTTGAAGCTTCTAAGACRATTACAGTRAATGTAGATAAGACAGCACCAAAAACGGTAATTACTGTGAATGGTAGCCCCTTAGTTGATAGGGCAGCTTTCGTAGACAGCCAATTGTTAACCTTGCTTGTTCATTCGGAGGATCAATTGTCTGGATTAGCCTTGCAAACCATTCTCATAGATGGAGTAGTAGCACCCACTGAACAAAATATGTTGAACTGGGCAGGACAACTAGGAATCCATTTAATTCAAATAGTTGCAACGGATCTGGCTGGAAATGTGAACATATTCCAACCGATTAACGTAATAGTTGCAACTGACACAGGTTCGATGCAGGAGCTGATTGAAAGATTTGTGGCAACAGGGGAAGTAACAGGATCATTGGAAGCGCAAATTACTAACCAATTCAGCCAGTCTCTTGACCAATATAGCAAAGGACACACGACTCAGGCGATAAAGCAAATGCAAGATGTTCTGAAGGTTCTTAAGAATACAAAGTCTGGCGAGATCTCAGCTTATGTAAAGCAAGTCTTGACTGCAGATGCGAATGCTATCATTTCAGCTTGGTCCAGATAACGCTGCTGCAAACACGATCAGGGGCTTAGTCCCTGATCGTACTGCTTTCATTATGTCGGCGGTACCCTTACTGTGGCCAGTGTAACGCGAACCACCACTGGCATGAGTTCAAATGGGATTATACTTCAGAGACTAAACTAGATATGTACATCGAAGGGGTGCTCATCGCTTCTCCGACAGGTGTTACGAACTTCAATCGCGTTGTAATTGGTGATTTGTGGACCGGTAATACGAATACATCATATTTCGATGACATCACCATTCAATAAGTAATAGCAAAGCGGAATACAATAGTTTGGGAAGGACCAGGGCCCTCCTGCGCCATATAAATGTAAGCCATAAAGTAGGAGAGAAGGAGAAGCTATGCTGAATCAATTGACATTTCGACAGCTTAAGAATGCTTTAGAGGAGACGCAGCACTTACCACGTTCCTTATTTGCAGAAACAAAGTCTCCGGAACGGTGGAGGAAGGCAAGAGAGGATAGCAAGTATGCTGATTATTGGACGAAACTGGAAGAGAAAGCAGCCCAATTAATCCAAGAGCCTGCTCGATCTCCGCAATTCTCTGAATTTACTTTATTTGGCGATACGGGAAATGTGAATATATTCGGGTCCAAGTTCAGTCAGCTGTTTGCCGGAATCCATACGTTCAGCCTGCTTGCCATGACGGAAGATAAAGCAGAATGGATGACAGGTCTGAACAATACGATATGGAGCGTTTGTAATGAATATACGTGGGTACTGCCTGAACATGTGGGGTTATATCATAATGATTATCCTAATGGTATCTGGGATCAGCCAGTTCCGCCACGTGAAACCGTGGACCTATTTGCGGCGTACAGCGCATGTCATTTGGCAGAAGCTGTCAGCTTGCATGGAGATCGCTTACATCCATGGGTCGTTCATCGCGTGAAGGAGGAGATAGAACGACGTATCTTTCAAGTCTATTTCCATAGTCCACTTCCGCAAAACTGGGAGCTGAAGACAAACAATTGGCCTGCCGTGTGCGCATCCAGTATTGGAGCGGCTGCCATTTATCTAGTTGAAGACAGGGAGAAGCTGGCCGGAATGCTATGGCGTGTGATTGGCGTGATTCGCAATTACTTCTCGGGCTTTGACGAGCAAGGAGCCACACCGGAAGGACCTGCTTACTGGCAATTTGGCTTCTCTTGGTTTGTGTATTTCGCTGAATTATTAAAGGAGCTTACGCACGGTAGAATTTCGCTTCTCTCTGATGAGAAGGTGAAATACATCGCGCAGTTCCCTCAATTCTGCATGTTGTCCGGCGGCAAAGTTGTCAATTTCTCGGATTCGTGGGATAGTGTTCAATTCAATCCCGGTCTTATTCATCGTCTGCAGCAATATGAGCCTTCACTCCGTCTGCCTGATGAAGAATATCGGATCGCCCCGGGCTTTACGAATTGGGTGGATGCCGCAAGGCTTATGCTCTGGTCGCCAGATTCATACCCAGCGGAACAAGCAGAAGATCAAGCAGGTGTAGAAGAACAGATTTTCACTGGTAATCAGTGGGCCATTTCGAAAGTAAGGGGACAGGGCGGACGCATGACCGCATTTGCAGCCAAAGGCGGTTACAACGAAGAGCCGCATAACCATAACGATTTGGGCCATTTTATTTTACATGTTGATGGTGAGAATGTGCTGGCAGATATCGGTATCGGGGTATATACCAAACAATATTTTCAACCTCAATATCGGTATGAACTGATAAACGCTGGCTCTCATGGACATTCTGTTCCCATAGTAAACGGGTGTAAACAGGGCTTTGGCAAACAGTATCGTTCTGAAATTCTTTTTAGCCAAATCACTGAGGATGAAGTCCAATTTGGGTTGGATTTAACAAAAGCATATGAGTGTGATTCACTGGAGCTGCTTACTAGAGAGTTTATATGGAGACGTCCAGAGAACGAGAATC
>NZ_JBFUHL010000050.1:0-39570 GCF_056402415.1 Paenibacillus sp. P4_A9 | reverse complement strand
CTTATTGATGAGCTATGCAGGCTTGCGGGTCAGTGAGCTCCACCGATTGAATATCTCCGATTTCAATCGTGGTACGAATTCTTTGATGGTACTAGGTAAAGGGCGGAAGTGGCGCGTAATCCCGCTTCCGAACGAAATCGTTCAAGTGCTCCAACGTGCACTTGTTGAACGTATGGAAGCGAGGAGCGGGGTGGAGCAGCCTTTCTTCGTATCGCAATTCGGTCGGCGTATAAGCATCCGAATGATTCAAACGATTGCCGAAAAGCATTTCGGCCAATTGAAAAGTCAGTACATCGAGCTGCAAGGCAAGTCATTTTCCAGCCATAAGCTAAGGCATACGTTTGCTACGATGCAAGTACTTGCCGGGACGGATATCCGGACGCTGCAAGAGCTGCTCGGACATGCGAGCATACAAACGACGCAGATTTATACGCATGTAGGGGATAAACAAAAACAGGATGCGATGAATCGTGTATCTGCATTTATTCCAGTTGGTATAGGGTTCTAAGTGTCATAATTCGATAAATCGGTACATATAAGGCAAAGATGAGGTTTTCCATTGCTAGACGATGTTTTGGGTAGGAGGTATACATATGGCAATACGCCCCCCCATATTACAAAGTGGAGATACGATTGGTGTTGTTACGTTAGGAAGTCCACTTGACGCAAGCATAATTGATGCAAGGATTCTGACACTTGAAAATATGGGTTACAAAGTCATTGTGGGTAAATACGCCTACGCTTACGGGGGGATCGTTACGGCGACAGCACAACAGCGAGCGGATGACCTTATGAGCATGTTTGTCAATCCGAATGTGAGTATGATTCTGCCCTCAAGAGGAGGTACGGGGGTTAAGGATATTTTGCCCTATCTGGATTACCCAATCATAAATAGCAATCCTAAAATAGTAACGGGATATAGTGATATTACGATCTTATTAAATATCCTTTATCAATTTGCCAATTTAATTACGTTTCAAAGCCTATTGTTGATTGATTTTAACTCGAGTAYACCTGCTTATAACTTCGATCAATTTTATACCGCAACATCAACGCTTTTGAGTCCCAGAGTCATTCAAAATCCAACGGGCATGCCACTGAATAGCCTTGTAAAAGGAATTGTAAGAGGGCCAATCGTTGGCGGTAACCTTACTTCGTTTGTAGGTACGTTGGGTACGCCGTTCGAAGTGAATACGAAGGGGAAGATTATCGTAATTGAAGAGACACATGRACCGACGAATACGATCTACCGCTATCTAACGCAGCTCATTATGGCTGGGAAATTTCGAGATTGCCTCGGGATCGTGATGGGGCAATGTACGGATTGTTCTGTTTCGTATTCTACGACTTATAATGATCTCATTGTCGGGTTGATTGCTCCATTAGGCAAGCCTCTAATGACCAATATGAGTACAGCTCATGGCATCTACAAAGCGGCGATTCCCATAGGGGCCATGGTTGAACTGGATACGATTGCAAACAAACTTACGGTACTTGAACCAACTGTCATAGCCTGACAACGCTTGAAAATGATTAAAAAGGAATAGCCGACGGCAGAAACCGCGGCTATTTTTCAATTTTAGTTAATTAAACGACGTGCTCCCCAATAGTGAGCATCATAATAGGGTGTACCAAATAAAGTGCTAATTTTAACTTCTCTCGTTCCCATGGTGCCTGCTTGAAGAATTTGGTTATTGCCAAGATAAATGCCTACATGAGAAACACCAGTTGTATAGGTTCCTTGTAGAAAGATGAGGTCACCTTTACGAAGATTGCTTTTTTCTACCGGCGTTCCTAATTGACTTTGAAGGGCTGCGGAATGAAGAAGATTAAACCCATGTTGATTAAACGCATATTGTACAAAGCCAGAGCAATCAAAAGCAACATTTGGCGTGGTTCCGCCAAAGACATAAGGGACGCCAAGTTGTTCCATCCCAGTTGCAATGATGGCATCTGCCTTTACTTCCCAGCTCGCTTTAAGTGGCGTCTTAACAGGAATAGTAATGATAACGCCTTCATAAATATTTTGCGCATTTACGTTTGGAYTGCTTGCGATTAGCTCGGAAAGTGACACATTATACTTCTGTGAAATGGACCAGAAAGTATCTGAATCCGTAGCTATGTAAGTATTGGAAGGTGCGGCACTCACCATTCCGCCGAACATAAGACTAGTAGCTACGACTGTTGTAAGAATCATCTTTCTCATCGTGTTCCTCCTAGATGTCTAATGTGGTTATGTAAACATTCTATCAAATTGAAGAAATGGCGAATATGATCAAAATTTGGATATAAGAGATTTCGAGTAATTTGTTTACATAATATTAGTTATGTATCAACATGAACGTCAGACGAATAGCGTGCAGTTTTCCGATTTTACACTATGTCAAATGATGTTGACGATTTAGGAACACTTTGTATAGTGAAAATTCAAAATAACCTTATATAATATAACGTATAAGGTTATTAATGCTGACAGATATATAACGCACAAGCAAGCGTGAATAAGGAGGAGCCCGATGAATTCAGACTTTTCCCGTCAGACAGTGGAAATTTCGTTAGAAGGCGTCGGTATGGTTTTCGGTAAAAAAGGGAGGCAAGTGACTGTCCTTCAGGATATCACCTTCGATGTAGGCCACAATGAATTCGTCTCCTTACTTGGGCCTTCAGGCTGTGGCAAATCAACTTTGCTTCGACTTATGGCTGATCTGCTTCAGCCGTCCAGTGGTCAGATTACGATTCAGAAGGAACATCCCAAAGAGGTGCGGTTGCGACGGAAGTTTGGCATTATTTTTCAAACACCCAACTTGTTTGAATGGCGAACTGTGCGAGAGAATATCGAGCTGCCGCTTGAAGTTCTCGAACAATCTCGCCATACGTATCGAGAAAGAGTAGACCAGCTGATAGACACAGTAGGTTTAGCGAAGTTTAAAGACTATTACCCATGGCAGCTCAGCGTCGGTATGCAGATGAGAGTAGTCATGGCACGTGCGTTATCCCTCGATCCACCCATTCTTTTCATGGATGAACCATTCTCCGCGCTTGACGAATTTACGAAGGACAAATTACAATTGGACTTACTTGAAATGAAGAAAAAAATGAACAAAACCATCGTCTACGTTACCCGCAGCCTGACAGAAGCTGTATTCCTCTCTAATCGGATTATCGTATTATCCGCAAATCCAGGTCGTGTGCATGCGATCCACCAAGTCCCACTTGATGATAATCGTACTTTGCAAACGCGTGAATCCCCACTTTTTCAGGAAATTACAGGTGCTATTCGAAAGTCTGTTTACGAGGGTAGTGAACCCTCAGATGATTAACATTCTTTTAATAAGCTAAAGTATTAATTCACCTTCTAACTCCAACAAATCACTCTGCCAAAACCTAATCTACCAATGAAAAATAACAACAAAAGCTAGGGATGACATCCTCTATTCGGACATAGAAATATAATAAGAGACAACAGATATAAGACGAACTGATAAATTCATGGATCGTGTAGGCTATCTGTTATTTGTGATCCTTGTTTTATCAACAGGAGGGGACTAGGTATGAGTGCTCAGGGAGACATTGATCCATTAAATAAGGAGGAATTGCTTCAGAAAGATCGCAAATATGTGTGGCATCATATTTCGCCGCATAATGAGAATCCCATGATTGTCGCTTCCGGCGAGGGCAGCTGGGTGACAGATATCGATGGCAATCGTTATTTAGATGGCATGTCGGGATTATGGTGTGTAAATGTCGGTCATGGTAGGAGGGAGATTGCTGAAGCAGCCGCTGAGCAAATGATGAAGATCGCTTATGCGACGCTTATACAATCTCACATCCCCGCCATTGAATTAGCGGCCAAATTAAATGAGTGGCTCGAAGGGGAGTATCGTATTTTTTACTCCAATTCGGGGTCAGACGCCAATGAAGTCGCGTTCAAAATTGCCCGTCAATATCACCATCAGAATGGAAAACCGAGTAAACATAAGTTCATCTCCCGCCATCGTGCGTATCATGGGAATTCCATGGGTGCTTTGGGAGCAACGGGTCAAGCCCAGCGTAAGTTGAAATACGAACCGCTTGGTGTTGGCTTCCAGCATGTGCCTCCTCCTTATTGTTATCGGTGTCCTTTCGGACAGACCAAAGACACGTGCAGCTTACAGTGTGCCAAAGCGATCGAGAATGCCATCGTTTGGGAGGGAGCGGATTCCGTTGCCGGTGTGATCCTGGAACCAGTTATTACAGGCGGGGGAATGCTTGTTCCACCCGATGCGTATTTACCGATGGTTAGGAGCATTTGTGATAAATATGATGTTTTGCTTATCGTAGATGAAGTCATATGCGGTTTTGGTCGATCAGGCAAGCCCTTCGGGCATCAGAATTACAAGGTGATTCCGGACATTGTCACGATGGCCAAAGGTTTAACCAGCGCGTATTCACCGCTGTCTGCAACTGCAGTATCGGCCGAATTATATGACTCTTTCAAAGAGAAAGAGKCAACGAGCCATTTTAGACATATCAATACGTTTGGTGGAAATCCCGTTTCCTGTAAGGTGGCATTAGCGAATCTCGAGATTATCGAGCGTGAGGGTCTGGTTGAACGATCGGCTGTCATTGGGAATGCGTTCAGAACTCGATTAGAACCGTTGTCACAGCATCCGCATGTTGGGGAAATTCGTATTTTCGGATCGGCCATGGGCATTGAGCTCGTGGAGGATCGTGAGTCGAAGATTCCCGCTTCAGTAGAACGGGTAACGAGCATTATTCTCGCATGCAAAAGCAAGGGACTTCTCGTCGGTAAAAATGGGGATACCGTTCCTGGCTACGCCAATATTGTTACGTTAAGTCCTCCGTTATCCTCAACGGATGAGGATGTGGATTTTATCATCGAAACCTTACTAACGGTGTTTGGTAACGAGCTAGAGAAAGGATGATCGGACTTGTCGACTAAGCCACGGATCCAAATCAACGCAGAACGTCTAGGGCAACACATTCATGATCTGGCGCAAATTGGGAAAATAGGCGAAACGGGCGTTTGCAGGCTTGCCCTTTCAAAGGAAGATAGAGCTGGCGTGGAGCTGGTGAAATCCTGGATGGAGGAAGCGGGGATGGAGGCTTATATCGACCCCTTCGCTAACCTGATTGGCGTATGGCGCGGAAGCGATCCACAAGCCCCTGTTCTCATGCTCGGTTCACATGTCGATTCGCAGCCTTATGGGGGGCGATTTGATGGCGCGATCGGTGTGCTCGGTGCGATAGAAGCGGTGCAAACGATGGTGGAGGAAGGCGTGAAACCTGCTTGTAATATCGAGGTTGTCGCTTTCTGTGATGAAGAAGGCAGCCGCTTCAACAAAGGGTTGTTCGGGGTTAGAGGCATGACCGGTAAGCTAGAAGCGGATGAGTTGGAACGAACGGACAAAAATGGCGTCACCCGCCGTGAAGCACTGCTGGAATTCGGCGTTGATCCAGCGGATTTCGAAGGATATACGTTCCAAGAGGGCCGAATCGGGGCTTTTCTGGAGCTGCATATTGAGCAGGGACCCGTGCTCGAGTCCATGAATGAGCCGATTGGTATCGTTAGCGGGATCTCCGGTCCTTTATGGCTCACCGTGGAAATGACAGGCTTCGCTGGCCATGCAGGCTCCGTGCCGATGTCGATGCGCCATGATGCGCTGCTCGGCAGTGCCAAAATCATCGTCGCACTTAACGAGCTTGTTCGTCGGGAACCAGGAACGCCTACTGTCGGGACGGTCGGATCTTTGCAGATATTTCCGGATTCTCGCAACATCATCCCTGAGAAGGTTAGCTTCACGATTGATCTGCGAGACATCGATATCTGTCGCCGTAATGCACTTGAAGCGGAGCTTCTAAGTAGCATCGAGAACGTAGCCTGTGAGCATGGGCTCAGCTATACGATTCGAGAGGATACGAATAGCGAGCCTCGCTATTGTGCGAACTGGATCAAACAGACGCTTCATAAGGAAGCGGGTCTGATGGGGATGAAGCCGCCAGAGCTCATGAGCGGACCTTTCCATGATTCGCTGACGATGTCCTACGTGTGCGACTATGGCATGATTTTCGTTCGCTGCCTCGAGGGCATTAGTCACAATCCCAAGGAATATGCTAGCCCAGAGGATATTACACTGGGAACGGAGCTTTTATACCGAACCGCGCGCCGCATTGTGGTGGAGAAGGGGGGCTTTCAAGCATGAGTGTCGTCACAATCGGTCTCATCCAAGCCTCGCATGATGTGCATGGTGATGAACCGATCGCGAAGCATAAGGAAATGGCCATCCAGAAGCATCTTGGTCTGGTGCGCAGTGCGGCCGCGAAGGGAGCGCAAATCATCTGCTTGCAGGAGATTTTCTACGGCCCTTATTTCTGCGCAGAGCAAACAACGAAATGGTACGATGCGGCCGAGGAAATTCCAAATGGGCCGACGACGATGCTTTTTCAAGAAGTGGCGAAGGAGCTTGGCGTCGTGATCATTCTCCCGATCTACGAGCGAGAAGGAATTGCCTCTTATTACAATACAGCGGCTGTTATTGATGCCGACGGGGCTTATTTAGGAAAATACCGTAAGCATCACATTCCACATGTTGCGGCAGGCGGCGGGTCATGCGGGTTCTGGGAAAAGTATTATTTTAAGCCGGGGAATCTCGGTTATCCCGTGTTTGATACCGCTTTTGCCAAGGTTGGTGTATACATTTGTTATGATCGTCATTTCCCAGAAGGAGCTAGGGCGCTTGGGCTAGGCGGGGCGGAAATTGTGTTTAACCCTTCGGCTACCGTTGCAGGCACGTCAGAGTATTTGTGGAAGCTGGAACAGCCCGCGCATGCCGTAGCCAATGGGTATTATGTGGCGGCCATTAACCGTGTGGGGACGGAAGCACCGTGGAACATGGGTGAATTTTATGGACAGTCCTATTTGGTGGATCCGCGCGGGTCAATCTTTGCGATAGGCAGTCGGGATCAAGATGAAGTGATCATCGGGGACATGGACAAATCGTTGATCCGCGAGGTGCGGAATGTCTGGCAGTTCTATCGGGATCGCAGACCGGAAACCTATGATCAAATCACGCAACTGTAAATGAGGGAGGAGGAGCGAAGATGAGTACGACATTTATTTCGCTGACTGATTTGAAGCGTAATTTTGCCGAAGTGAAGGCGGGTATGAAGCCCAAAGAGGCGATCGAAGAATCCAACCGCTGCTTGTTCTGTTATGACGCTCCTTGCATGCACGCCTGTCCGACAGGCATTGATATCCCATCTTTTATTAAAAAGATTGCCTCTGGTAATCTAAAAGGCTCCGCCCGAACGATTATGGATGCCAATCCAGTTGGAGCTTCCTGTTCGAGGGTATGTCCCACTGAGGAATTGTGCGAGGGGGCTTGTGTACTCAATCATTCGTCCAAGCCTATCTTGATTGGCCAGCTGCAACGTTATGCAACCGACTGGGCCATTAAGAATGAGCAGATTTTATTTAAAGCGGGTGCAAGTAACGGCAAAACGGTCGCGATCGTAGGCAGTGGACCTGCAGGACTTTCGGCAGCTCGTGAGCTAGCCCGCTTCGGTTTTAAGGTCACGGTGTTCGAAGCGAAGGAACAAGCAGGTGGCTTGGATACGTACGGCATCGTGTCGTTCCGGCTGCCGCAGGAAATCTCTCTCTGGGAGGTTGAGCAAGTACGACAGCTTGGTGTGGAGTTTCGCATGAACACACGAGTGGGTGTTGAGGTAAGCCCTGCGGAGCTATTAAGTGATTATGACGCTGTTGTGTTAGCAGTTGGGATGTCCAAGGTACCGATGCTTGGCATAGATGGTGAAGAATTGACCGGCGTCTATGATGCCATTGATTTCGTAGAATCGACGAAAAACGCTCCGGATCTCGATGAGTCTCTCATTGGGAAGCGGGTGGCTGTGGTTGGCGCGGGGAATACCGCGATTGATGCGGCGACATGTTCAGTTAGGCTTGGAGCAGAACAAGTGCAAATCGTTTACCGACGAACGCAACAGGAAATGACGGCGTATGATTTTGAATACGAGTTTGCGAAGCTAGATGGCGTTGGATTTCAATGGCTGACTGCCCCAAAACGGATCCTCGGTGATGAGAAGGGGAACGTCGTTGGCATCGAATGTGTGCGGATGGAGCTTGTGGCGTCTGATGACGGGGGGCGCAAACGTCCAGTCCCTATTGCAGGCTCCGAATTTGTAATTGAAGTGGATGCGGTAATCAAGGCGATAGGTCAGACGAAGCATCAATCGCTCATAGAGCAGTTCGGGCTGGCACATTCAAGGGGTACTGTATCATTGGTTGATTCAACTACAGGAATGACGTCGAATCCGAACGTGTACGCGGCTGGGGATGTTATCTTCGGTGATGGACAGGGAGAAGCGATGGTGGTATCGGCTGCCCAGCAAGGTAAGTTAACGGCGTATGCTATTTATAAGCAGCTAGTGAAAGGTCAAGAGGCGTCGGCTTGAGGTAGGGTTACTACAGAATCAGGAGGGATTCACCATGGCTGATTTACGAATGAATCTGGCTGGAATTGTGTCACCCAACCCGTTCTGGTTGGCATCGGCTCCACCGACGAACACGGGGTATCAGGTTCAGCGGGCTTTTGAAGCGGGATGGGGAGGCGCGGTGTGGAAAACGCTTGGCGATCCGATTATTAATACGTCCTCACGTTTTGCAGCCGTGCATTTTAATGGGCAGCGTGTTGCGGGCTTCAACAATATCGAGCTGATTACCGACCGTCCTCTTGAGGTTAATCTCAAGGAAATCTATGAAACGAAGAAGCGTTTCCCCAATCATGCGCTGGTCGTGTCTCTGATGGTTGAGCCCAAACGAGAGAAATGGCACGAAATCGTCAAAAAGGTCGAAGCCGTAGGCGTAGACGGACTTGAGCTGAACTTCGGCTGTCCGCACGGGATGGCAGAGCGTGGCATGGGTGCGGCATCTGGGCAGCAACCAGACCTTGTTGAGGCGCAAACGATGTGGGCGAAGGAAGCTGCCCAAACACCTGTGATTGTGAAGCTGACTCCGAACATCACCGATATCACAAGCACGGCTCTAGCAGCGGTACGTGGTGGGGCGGATGCGATTTCGCTCATCAACACGATTAACTCGCTGGCTGGTGTGGACATCGACTCGTGGAACACCATTCCACATGTTGGCGGCAAAGGTTCTCACGGTGGCTATTGCGGTCCAGCTGTGAAGCCAATAGCTCTCCACATGGTCGCGGATTGTGCGCGCAATCCAGGGGTTAATATTCCGATTTCCGGTATTGGCGGGATTTCCAATTGGCGTGATGCGGTTGAATTTATGCTGATGGGCGCAACTGGCGTTCAGATCTGTACAGCCGCCATGCACCATGGCTTCCGGATCGTAGAGGACATGATAGATGGGCTGAATAACTATTTGGATGAAAAAGGCCTTGCCAGCGTCTCCGAACTCATTGGAAAATCCGTACCGCGCTACTCCGATTGGGGAAACTTGGATTTGAATTATGCCGTAGTTGCTAAGATCGATACGGAAACGTGTATTAACTGCAATAAGTGCCATATTGCCTGCGAGGATACCTCGCATCAATGTATCGAGAGACATACGGATGATCAAGGGAAGTCCTTTTTGCAGGTGAGGGAAGAGGACTGTGTAGGGTGTAACTTATGCGCGATTGTGTGTCCGGTCGACGGTGCGATATCGATGGTTGAGGTGCAAGGAACTGAGGAGCCAATGACGTGGAACGAGCGTCAAGCGGCTGTTAGCAAGCTGTCAGAGGGAAAAGATGAGGATAAGAAGGAGGCTGTTTAGCCATGGCCAGGCTCATTAAGAATGGAACAATTGTCACGGCATCGGACCAGTATAAAGGGGATATTCTCATCGAGAATGGCATCATCACGGGGATCGGGCTTAACCTCACTCGAAAARATGCCGAGATTGTGGATGCCACGGGGAAATACGTATTTCCTGGCGGCATTGATCCGCATACCCATCTGGATATGCCTTTTGGCGGGACCGTTACAGCTGATGATTTCGAGACGGGCACACGGGCTGCGGCATTCGGCGGGACGACGACGGTGATCGATTTTTGCTTAACGAATAAGGGGAAACCGCTAAGTCAGTCTGTTCAGACGTGGCATCAGAAAGCACAAGGCAAAGCTGTCATTGATTATAGCTTTCATCTGATGATCGCAGAAATCAACGATGAGGTGCTGGCCGAGTTGCCAACCATGATTCATGAGGAAGGTATCACTTCACTCAAGGTATTTATGGCTTATAAGAATGTCTTCCAAGCAGATGACGGCACACTGTATCGAACCTTGCTTGAGGCGAAAAAGCACGGTGCTCTCGTAATGGTGCATGCGGAAAACGGCGATGTGATCGAGTATTTGATAAAGGAAGCGCTCGAAGCGGGTCAGACCGACCCAATCTATCATGCACTGACTCGGCCGTCGTTAATTGAAGGAGAAGCGACGGGACGCGCAGCCAAGCTCACGGATTTAGCCAACTCTCAGCTCTATGTGGTTCATGTGACGTGCGAAGAGGCTGTGCAGCAAATTACCGAGGCTCGTAATCGCGGGGTTGATATCTGGGGGGAAACGTGCCCGCAGTATTTAATGCTCGATCAGACTTACCTGGAAAAGCCTGATTTCGAAGGCGCGAAATACGTTTGGTCTCCGCCGTTACGGCCGAAGTTTCACCAAGACGTACTGTGGAATGCCTTGAAAACAGGTCAGCTGCAGACAGTGGGCTCGGATCAATGCTCGTTTAATTTTAACGGTCAAAAAGATTTAGGGCTCGGGGACTTTAGTAAAATTCCCAACGGTGGACCTTGCATCGAGGATCGATTCTCTATTCTGTTTTCTGAAGGGGTAGGGAAAGGGCGCATCACACTGAATCAGTTCGTGGATATCGTGTCGACGCGAAGCGCGAAGCTGTTTGGTTTGTTCCCGAAAAAGGGGTCGATCGCTGTGGGCGCGGATGCGGATATTGTGATTTTTGACCCGCATGCAAAGCGCACGATTTCGGCGGAAACCCACCATATGAACGTGGATTATAATCCCTTTGAGGGGCTTGAAATAACTGGGGAGCCAGTGACGGTTCTATCTCGTGGAGAGTTCGTCATTCTGGATAAACAATTCGTCGGCGAGGCAGGAAATGGTCAATTCATCAAGAGGGGAACGTATGTTTCATCGTCGTCCAAAGTGAGCAAAGCGGAGAAGGAAACTGTCCAAGGAGGTGCCCCCTATGTCTGAATTTGAGCTCTTTCAAGAGGAGAAAACTAAACTTGACGGCTTCGTCGCCCAGAAATTCAAAATAATCGGCGTACTCGAGGATCTAGAAGGGGCGTGGCTGGATCTCGAGCACCCCGGCGGGGAAACGGCTAGGCTTCATTTGACGACAGCCAACGCCAGAAAGTATTACGTCAACGTGCTATTGTCACAAGGCAAATCCAAGGCTTAAGGGATGGCTCCATACAGATACGTATAGCCATGCAGCGCGAGCTCGAGTGCGATTCGCTTCTGCGGCAGCATGAAATCTTCCCCGAGAATCGCGGCGATTTTGTCCAGCCGATGGTATAGCGTTTGCCGAACAATAAACAACTCCTTCGCTGTTTCCTGTTTCGAGCCGGAAAGCGTTAGATACATGTGTAACGTTTTTAAAAGTAGACCATTTTTCTCGCGATCATAGATTATGATATCTCCGAGATACTCATCAATGAAAGGGGCAAGTTGACCGGATTGCTTCATAAGCAAGATCACTTTGTAGACGTGTAGTTCGTGATAGAAGGGCTTCGTGARCACGCCGATATCCTTCTGGATTTCTAACGTCTCTAAGGCGGATTCATAGCTCGCATGAAGTTGAAGCGGGTCGCTGACAGCTTTGCCGATGCCCAAAAGGGCCGGGAATAGGTTGGTTTCTTGCGTTTTATGCAAGCGCTGGATGGTTCGCAGGATTCGCTCATGACATGTGTTTGAGGGTATTTGATCTAAAAGGATAAAGACGATTCGCTGCTCGTACACCGTAGGTAGCAAATAAAAGCCTTCTCTTTCAAACAGGGAGCGGGCGATCATTTGTTTTTGAAATAACAGCGTTTCTTGCGAACTTAAACCATCGCTTCTTGCGGTCTTATCGAACACGCAAACGATAACAGGGCCAAGCTTGACGGCAGGCTTGACGTTCATGACATAATCGCGAATATCCTGAAGTGAATGCTTACCGCCTAACCAATCGGTCACCCATAGATCCTGTTTATAGCGGGTTTTCTCCTCGATATAGGTGGTACGCATCATTTCTTGGGCAATGGCGGTCGCGCATCGATCCAAAGCGAGTATTTGGAACTCACTCAGCTCTTGTTCGGCAAATAAAAGCAGGTCAGCGAACAAGTGTTCTAAGGCTAGGATGGGGCGATGGGCTAGCTTGTTTTTGACATCAGATAAGTGAAATATTTCTCCGAAAATCCATTTTTCATAAAAGGCAGCACCCTCATCTTTCGGTAAGGAGGGAACGAAAACCGCGGCATCCGTATCGAATGGGAAAAAGGCGACCTGCGCGTGTGTCGTCTCCTGCAATAGCTTGAGTAGTGGCCGCAAACCTTTGCCAGATAAGAGCAGTTGATTAAGCTTTGTTGACAGTGATTCAAGATCGGATACCATTTTGTGATGCTGATGAATGAAATGCGTATGTAAATCCTGTGTGATATCAATATAACGAACTTCCTCATGGAAAAAAATGAGTGGGAAATTCGCTTGAAGGGCAAGTGTCTTCATGCTTTCAAGCGGTTGCTTCGTATAGGTGCCCAACTCGATACACAATCCAGAAGCTCCGCTGTCAATCAATTGCTGAAGGAATGAAAGACTCGTTTCCTCATTGTCCTGCCAACCAATCCCCGTGCTTAGTATAAGTTCATTTCCATTCAAAAGGTGACCAACTTGCGTAACTTCCATGATGTGAACCCAACGAACTTTACGAGACAATGCTTCTTCGGTAGCAATCGCCTCTGCTTTATGAAAGAGTGGGCGCTGCAAAATATCGTGCACGGTTAGTTGTAAAAGGGTCTGTACCAGGCGAAATCACCACTTTCATGTAAGGAAAGATAACATTATCGTGAAATGAGAGGGATTGAACCCTATTATACAATGTGTCCAATGACTTGTGGAGAAAATTTATGGCCCCAGGAGATGAGCGATGATGACGGACCTGCAAAATTTGATCAATGGCGTTTGGGTGGATTCAATCGGTGGTGAAATGAGTGATGTGCTTAATCCTGCAACGGGTAAAGTGATTGCACGTGTGCCGCAATCGACTGCCGAAGATGTTGAGCGTGCAGTAATTGCTGCCCAAAATGCGTATGAATCGTGGAGCAAAACACCTGTTCCTAAACGAGCTCGTGTGTTGTTTCATTATTGGCAGTTGTTGCAGGCCAATGAGCATGAGCTTGCCGAATTGATCACAAAGGAGAACGGGAAGAGCTATAAGGAAGCGCTTGGTGAGGTGCTGCGCGGCATCGAATGCGTAGAGTTTGCTGCCGGTGCACCTTCTCATATGATGGGGTCTACGCTCGCTAACATTTCTGCAGAAATGGATTCCGAGTTATTTCGTGTGCCGCTTGGCGTTGTCGGGGGGATAACCCCTTTTAACTTCCCAATGATGGTGCCATGCTGGATGTTCCCGCTTGCGATTGCTTGTGGAAACACCTTCGTTTTAAAGCCTTCGGAGCGTACACCGCTGACTGCGATGAAATTAGCTGCGCTGATGCAAGAAGCAGGACTTCCTGATGGTGTGCTGAATGTCGTGCACGGCGCACATGATGTGGTTAATGCGCTGACGACGTCACCTTCGGTCAAAGCCATATCCTTTGTAGGCTCGCAACCTGTGGCCAAGTATGTGTATGAGAGAGCCTCAGCTGCAGGTAAAAGGGTGCAAGCGTTAGCAGGCGCCAAAAACTATCATATCGTCATGCCTGATGCGCATCCTGAGAAAACAATCGAGAATATCGTCATGTCGTCGTTCGGTTCTGCAGGTGAACGGTGTATGGCGTGTTCGGCTGTCGTTGTTGTGGGGGATGGAGAGGCGTTTGTGCGTGGGCTTTCGGAGGCTGCTGCGCAGTTGGTGCTTGGCAGTGGGATGGAGGAGCAGGTTACGTTGACGCCAATTATTCGTGATGAGCAGCGAACGCGAATTGCGGGCTATATCGAGAAAGGGATCGCTGAAGGAGCTGAGTTGCTGATTGATGGGCGAACGGTGGAAGCGTGTGAGGGCGAGGGCTTCTTCCTCGGAGCAACGATTTTCGATCACGTGAAGCCAGAGATGACGATTGCTAAAGAGGAGATTTTTGGGCCTGTGCTTTCGTTGTTCCGCGCGGCGGATCTGAATAGCGCACTGGTGTTAGTGAATCAATCCCGCTTCGGGAATTCAGCGGTCATTTACACGGAGAATGCGAAGGCAGTGCGCCAATTCCGCGAGGAAGTTGAAGCCGGCATGCTCGGCGTCAATGTTGGCGTGCCAGCGCCGATGGCCTTTTTCCCATTCTCAGGCTGGAAGGATTCGTTCTATGGCGATTTGCATGCCAATGGCAAAGACGGCGTCGAATTTTACACGAAGAAGAAGATGATCACGTCGCGGTATTTTTAAGCGTAGATGGAAAAGCAATTGCGGGGGAAAACCTGGGGCGATGCCTCAGGTTTTTTGGCGGCTTTTTTCATTTTAGCCAAAGAGTACGTTGTCGAGAAGGTGTCAATTTAGTATGATGGAGTGTACGTCAAGAGGAATACGGAGGACTCCATTACTATGAAGAAGAACCGAAAAAACAGCAACTCCATGGGACAATACCGCGAGCTACTGGGCCGCTATTTGTTCCCACAGAAGGGGACGCTGATCGGACTGACACTGTTGTTGTTCGCATCCATTGGACTGCAGCTGATTAATCCGCAAATCATCCGCTATTTTATTGATACTGCCCAGTCGCAGGGGGCGATGCAGCCACTTTTTACAGCGGCGTTCCTGTTTATTGGCTTTGCGCTAGTGCAGCAGCTTGTGTCCGTGATTGCAACCTATTTTAGTGAAAATGTCGGTTGGAAAACGACGAATAAGCTGCGCGTTGATTTAGCCGCACATTGTTTATCGCTGGATATGTCCTTTCATAAAAGTCATACATCCGGTTCGCTCATTGAGCGTGTGGATGGGGATGTGAATGCACTTGCGAATTTCTTCTCTAGCATGATCATTCATTTATTTGGCAATGTGCTATTGATGGCTGGTATTCTTGTTCTTTTATTCCGCGAAAATTGGATAATTGGCGTGGGCATGGCGGTTTTCGTCGTTTGCGCGATATATATGATTCAATGGATTCGTCAATTTGCAGTGCCCGTTTGGGCGGGGTGGCGACAGGCGAACGCTGAGTTTTATGGTTTTATCGGTGAGCATTTGGAAGGTACGGAAGATATTCGCGCCAATGGTGCGGTGAGTTTCGTGATGAATCGCTTCTATACAATGCTTAGAAAAATGCTGCCGCTGCGCGTCAAAGCTTTCCTCGGTTTCTGTGCGATGTGGAACATGTCGATCTTCGTTTTCGCGTTAGGAAATGCGATGGCGTTTGGGATCAGCGCCTACTTATGGCATAGCAATCAGATTTCACTTGGCACTGTGTATTTAATTTTCTTCTACACGGAATTGCTGGCAAAGCCAATTGAAAAGATTCGGACGCAAATGGAAGATTTGCAAAAAGCAGACGCAAGTATTTCCCGTATTCGAGAGCTATTCGCGATTCAGTCCAAGATTCAAGATGGCCCAGGGGCTCAGCTTCCGGAGGGACCGCTCGGGGTTGATTTCAAGGATGTCGTTTTTAGCTATGACGAGGATCAGCCGACGATTGATCACCTGACGATGACTTTGAAGCCCGGCGAAGTGCTTGGTTTGCTTGGCCGCACAGGGAGCGGGAAGTCGACAATTGCCAGGTTACTTCTGCGATTCTATGATCCGCAAAGCGGTGTGATTGCACTCAGCGGTACAGACATTCGCGCTTGTAAACTAGCTGATGTGCGGAAGCGAGTCGCGCTCGTAACGCAAAATATTGAAATTATCCAAGGGACAATTCGTGATAATTTAACCTTTTATGATGCATCGATTCGGGATGAGCAGGTCATTGAGGTGCTCCATGAACTTGGCTTGGGTGCTTGGTATGATGCGATGCCAGATGGACTGGATACAGGACTCGCATCGGGCGGAAGCAGCTTATCTGCTGGTGAGGCGCAACTGTTGGCTTTTGCACGTGTATTCTTAACGAACCCGGGACTGGTCATTATGGATGAAGCTTCATCGCGTTTGGATCCACTGACAGAGCAGCGGATGGAGAAGGCTGTTTCCAAATTGTTAAATGAGCGCTCCTGCATCATGATTGCCCATCGACTTGCCACCGTTCAGCGTGCGGATCACATCGTCATTTTGGATGGAGGGCGTGTGCTGGAATCAGGTCGAAGAGAGGTTTTGGCCGCTGACCCGAATTCCCGATTCAGCCAATTACTCGCGACAGGGTTAGAGGAGGTGTTGGCATGACGACTTTTCAATATTTAAAAGGACTTATTATGTATAAGCCTTTCCGGTATTTTATTAATGCCTTTGCATGGACAGTCATTTATTTGGCGCCGATTGCACCAGGCCTCATTACAAAGGCTTTTTTTGACACATTGACGGGGAATGCCACACTAAAGTTTGGCGTGTGGGGCTTGATCGCGCTGTTGATCGGGGCAGCCCTTGGACGAATCCTGCTGATCGTCATTGGATTCATTACGGATGTGCATTTCCGCTTTCGTATGGGGATGCTGCTTCGCCGTAATTTACTTGAGCATGTCTTAAAGCAACCTGGCGCGCAAGCGATTCCGGTATCACCTGGGGAAGCGATCAGCCATTTCCGAGACGATGTAGATCAATCGGAGGAAGCGGCGAGCTGGTCGGTTGATGTGTTTGGAATGACGTGTTTCGCTCTCGTGTCAGGATACATATTGATTCGAATCGATGCACAAATGACACTACTTGTATTTATGCCAATCGTTATCGTCATCACTGCTGCTCAACTCGCAACGGTACGTCTGCAGAAATATCGCGCCGCTAGTCGGGAATCTACCTCCAAGGTAACGGGTGAAATCAGCGAGATGTTCGGCAATGTGCAGGCCATTCAAGTGGCTGGCGCGGAGAAGCGAGTCATAGAGCGGTTCGGCAGCTTCGGCGATCAACGTAGAAAAGCGATGCTTAAAGATCGGCTGATGAGTGAATTGCTCGATTCTGTCTTCTCCAATTCGGTGAATTTGGGAACGGGGCTCCTGCTTTTATTAGCGGGGACGAAAATGCGAGCAGGGACGTTCACGGTCGGTGACCTCGCGTTGTTTGTTTACTATTTGACGTTCGTGACTCAGTTTATTACGAACGTCGGGAAGTTTATCACTTATTTCAAGCAAATGAGTGTTTCACTGGAGCGATTGACGTTTCTCTTGCAGGGGGCGTCAGCGAAGGTGTTGACGATGGTGAAGCCGTTGTATTTGAAGAAGGAGCGGGTCGGGAAGGATGATCAAGACCAAGACCGAGCGACTGACAGCGTGGTTTCGCCCCCGCTGCAACGCTTGGAAGTGAATGGGCTCAGCTACACCTACCCAGATACGGGGAGAGGTATCGCTGACATTCACTTCGCCATGCGAAGAGGATCGTTCACCGTTATCACGGGAACGATCGGCTCTGGCAAAACCACGCTGGTTCGTTCCCTTCTTGGGCTGCTGCCCAAGGAGAAAGGAACGATTGCGTGGAATGGTGTGCCCGTCGAAGACCCGGGCACCTTCTTTACACCGCCGCAGAGTGCGTATACCGCGCAGGTGCCGCGGCTGTACAGCGATACGCTGCGCAATAATATTTTGCTCGGGCAAGCGGAGCAAGGCGACAGCTTGCAGCAGGCACTAAACGCGGCGGTGCTCGAGTACGACGTCGCGCAGCTGCCTGGCGGGCTGGACACGGTCATCGGCCCGCGCGGGGTGAAGCTCTCCGGCGGCCAAGCGCAGCGGACGGCCGCGGCCCGCATGCTCGTGCGGGACGCCGAGCTGTATGTCTTCGACGACCTGTCGAGCGCGCTCGACGTCGAGACGGAGCAGAAGCTCTGGGAGCGGATGTTCCAGCGCCGCAGTGATGCGACGTGTCTGGTCGTCTCGCACCGGAAAACCGCGTTGACGCGTGCCGACCACATCATCGTGATGAAAGACGGCCGCATCGAAGCGGAAGGCACGTCGGAAGAATTACTGCGCCACAGCTCCACATTTCGTGAGCTGTGGTACGGGGACGACCGTAAGGCATCGCATTAGTCGTAGTTCCTGCTCGCTCCGTGATTTCAATAAAAGGGAATCCGATCTGCGTCACGAATAGTAAAACCTATCACCAAGAAACCCACCCGATGCTACCAGCAACAGGTGGGTTTTCGTTCGCTTTAACACCAATCACTCCAGTAAAGGATGAGAACTTCGTATGATCAACACGCTCATTTTGGTTTTCATATTAACGATGATTATTCACACGGCGGAGACGCTGTCTTACTCGATTCGCTATGCCGGTGTGCGAGTGAACAAGCTCGCAGTGGCGCTTTCGTTGGTCGGTATTGTCGTGCTCGTTTCACGTACTGCGAACCTGATCCAGGCGCCGATGACCGCGCACTTTGTGGATTTTGCCAAGCATGAGCCCACGTTTGATTTGGTTCGATATTTACGAATATCATTGTTGGCATCGTCTATTGGGACGGTTATCGCCATCGCGTTATTTCCTACTTTTATCAACATTAGCGCTAGAGTTATTGCTCGTCTCGAAATTGCCGGATCGCTGCCGAAGATGCTCACGAATGTCACCATTTCACAGCTGAAAAACACAACGAAATACATCAAAAAGCCAAATGTAAAGCTCAGTCAGTTCCGGTACCTCGGCATTTCCAAACGCTTTCTATTCATCAATATCGTAGTTACAGCGTTTTATTCCGTAGGTGTTCTGGCCTCTCTGTATGCGGCTCATTTATGGCCCGATCATGCGACGACTGCCTCACAAGCTTCCGGTCTGATCAATGGGATTGCCACCATTTTGCTCACGATATTTATCGATCCGCAGTTAGGTCTCATTACCGATAAGGCACTGCATGACGAAGCTCAGCGTAAGCAGCTAGGTAAAATCTACGCTTTACTTATGACAACCCGATTCCTAGGTACGTTGTTGGCGCAAGTTTTTCTCGTTCCGTCAGCCTATTTTATTGGATGGTGTGTTCAATTGTTTTTCTAATTAAGCCCAAATCCTTTCTTTCATCAGCCTTGCTTGGTATAATAGCCTCTATCATAGTAGCGCAAAATAGAAACGGAGTCCGACCATGAAGAAGTTTAAAAAGTTTTATATTGAAATTACGAGCGTATGCAATTTGGCATGCACGTTTTGTCCTCAGACCAAGCGTCAAGCGAATTTCATCAAAATAGATACGTTTACGAATATCCTTGACCAAATCAAGCCGCATACGGATCACATTTACTTGCATGTAAAGGGGGAGCCGTTGCTTCATCCCAAAATCGATGAACTGCTCGATATCAGCCATGAGAAGGGCTTCAAGGTCAATATCACAACGAACGGCACGCTCATTACCAAAAACAGGCACAAGCTGCTGGATAAACCTGCGCTGCGCCAAATGAATTTCTCCTTGCACAGCTTTGACGGCCATGAAGGCTCAGAGGACAAAGAAGGTTATGTGACCACTGTTCTGCGTTTTGCCAAGGAGATCGTTGCTAAATCCAACGTCATTATTTCTTTTCGATTATGGAATCTGGATACAGATAATCAAACGAATTTGGAACGGAATCGGAATCGTGAAGTGCTGGAATTGCTAGAGAAAGAGTTCGAGCTCGATTACAAAATCGATGAGAAATTCGTCCGCGGAACTGGCGTAAAGCTTGCCGAACGCGTTTATCTGAATCAGGATCACGAGTTCCAGTGGCCTGATTTGAAGGCGGAGGAGATTGAGGGACCTGGTTTCTGCCACGCCTTGCGCAATCAAGCGGGTATTCTCGTAGACGGAACCGTTATTCCCTGTTGTTTGGATGGGGAAGGGGTAATCAACCTAGGGAACATTAACCATACGCCATTCTCCGAAATCGTAGAGGGTGAACGAGCGAATCGTTTGTTTGAAGGCTTTTCTAGACGTGAAGTGGTCGAGGAATTATGCCGTAAATGCGGATATCGCGAACGATTTAGTATGTAAAATGATAGCTCATTCCGCACAGTGGTTATGCTGTTAGGAGTGGGCTTTTCATTTACTGTTCGTTTTTTGCTTTTACGACACATTCATGAGATAATACAAGTTTGATTCAAACTATGGGTTGGGGGCACAAACGTGGGACGTTATCCATTTGCATATGATCATGCTCAGCCATTTATGCAGCAGGTGTCCGACTGGATTGCGGATATCTTCTATGACATATTGCCTGAAGCAGGTTTTGAGATTCGGGATGAACAGATTTACATGGCTTTTCAGTTGGAGCGGGCTTATGCTGAGAAACAGACGATTTTTGCGGAAGCTGGCGTTGGCACAGGAAAAACGTTGGTGTATTTATTATATGCGATTTGTTATTCGCGCTTCATGAAGAAGCCGGCTATCATTGCCTGTGCCGATGAATCGTTAATTGAGCAGTTGGTTAAGCCTGGTGGGGATATCGATAAACTTTCTCGCCATTTGAATTTGGAAATTGATGCCCGACTTGCGAAGTCACCGGATCAATATGCCTGTTTGGTCAAGCTGGATGAAGCTAGATTTGGACACGAGGATACAGGGCTTTACCGTGAGGTTCATGAGGGACTACCTGATTTTGTGCATACGCGTGAAGCGCTGCAAACATTCTATGCTTACGGTGATCGCAAAAACTACCCACAGCTAAACGACGAACAGTGGAACCGCATGAACTGGGATGCGTACCAAGACTGTTTTGTATGTGATAAACGGCATCGGTGTGGACAAACCTTATCCCGTGAATCCTATCGGAAGTCAGCAGATTTAATTATTTGTTCGCACGATTTCTACATGGAGCATGTTTGGACGTATGACGGAAGAAAGCGTGAAGGACAGCTGCCGTTGCTGCCAGATCACTGTACCGTTGTTTTTGATGAAGGACATTTAATGGAATCCGCTGCTCAAAAAGCGTTGACCTATAAGCTGAAGCATATGGTCTTCGAGGAATTAGTCATTCGCTTGTTAAAAGGGGAAGTACGTGAAACCTTAGCCGTCTGCATTGACCGCGCGATTGAGCAGAGTGAGCGTATGTTCGAGGTGTTGGAGCGCAGTTGTCGGCCGATCGCAGGATCGGAACGTAAGATGATCGTGATGAGTGATCTCTTGAAAAAAGAGATTCATACGCTCTGCGATATTTTGTCCGAGATCGAAGAGGAGCTTGTCTTTGAAGGGGAAATGTTTACGCTCAATGACTATCAGCTGAAGATCGTCGAGGAGCATCTGGAGATGATGCAGAAGGCGCTCGCGTTATTCCGCAACGACCATTCCTTCATTTGCTGGGCAACGGAAAGCATCACGGGACTCAGTCTTGTCATTATGCCAAGAACGGTGAAGGAAGTGTTGAAGGAGCATGTATTCTCTTCTAAAATGCCTATTGTCTTCTCCTCGGCGACACTTTCGGTGGAAGGTAGATTCGACTATGTGGCGAACAGCTTAGGCTTGGAGAAATATCTTTCCTTCTCGGTAGATTCACCGTATGACTATGCGGAACGGATGGAAGTTCTTGCTCCTCGATTTAAAGAAGGCGGGACGTTCCATGAGAAAATGGAATCCGCGGTTGGTTTGCTGAAAAGAACGGAGGGAAGAGCACTTGTACTATTCCCGACACATCAGGAATTACAACGGTTCAAATCAGAAATGTCATCTCGAACGGATTGTAAGGATCTAACCTTCTTCTATGAAGGAGATCAAGAAATCTCGCATGTGATCGCTTCATTCCAAGGGGATGAACACAGCGTATTGGCCGCAGTAAGCCTGTGGGAAGGACTCGATATTCCTGGTCCTTCACTATCGAATGTGATTGTATGGGCGCTGCCGTTTCCTCCGCCAGATCCGGTGTTCAACGCAAAACGTGAAGCTGCTGCTTCACCGTATGAAGAAGTCGACATTCCTTATATGCTGCTCAGACTGCGCCAAGGGATGGGCCGGTTGATTCGAACGCGCGAGGATAGCGGGATTATTGCGATATTTAGCGATGAGCTGCATACGAATGCTTCGCTTCGAGAGCACGTGGAGCGGGTTTTACCAGCAGGCGTTGTGATGAAATCAGAATAATTTGTAAGTTAACAAACTTATATAAACTGGGGATTAGACAATTGTCTAGTCCCCTTTCTTTTTACCGCCAGCTCGCACTACCCCCTCCTCGCGGAGGTTGATCATTTTTTGTCGCGGCACAGTCTAATGGCTAACAAAAGCGTGTATATATAACATATAATTGAAAGCGTTTACAACTTGTCCAAAGAATTACGATCGACCCAATCAACCTCGGCCAATCAGGAGTCAGCAGCATGAACACGTCGAAGGAGGTCGTCGCATGCAATTCTCTTATACCCAAGATCAGCAAGATATTCGAACGAAAGTTCGAGAGTTCGCGCTCGCGAACATGGAGCCAACTTCAGAGGAAAGGGATGAACTTGAACGGTTTGATCGTGTGATTTTCGACAGCTTAGGCKAGCTTGGATGGACTGGGATACCCTGGCCAAAAGCATACGGCGGCCAGGGTTCCGACTTTCTAACCTATGCGATGGTGATTGAGGAGCTTTCGCGCGTGTGTGCTTCAACAGGTGTCATGCTTTCCGTGCATACGTCGTTAGCCAGTTGGGCGATTCATACGTTTGGTACGGAGGCTCAGAAACAGACCTATTTACTTCCATTGACACTAGGGAAAAAGCTTGGCGCCTACTGTCTGACGGAGAGCGAATCCGGCTCAGATGCCGGAGCCATGCGAACGACCGCTACGAAAGAGGGGGATGCGTACGTACTAAATGGATCTAAACTATTCGTTACGAATGGCGGGGAGGCGGAGGTGTATATTGTTTTCGCCTTAACGGATGCGCAGAACAAGCAAAGGGGCACAACGGCCTTTATCGTGGAAAAAGGGACAGCTGGGCTGATTTTCGGCACCAAAGAAAAGAAGCTCGGTATCCGTTCATCCACCACGATGGAGCTGAGGTTTGAGGCATGCAGGGTGCCCGCGGAGAACAGACTGGGCCCTGAAGGCGAAGGCTTCCACATCGCAATGCGAAGCTTAGATGGCGGTCGGATCGGGATTGCCGCACAAGCAACGGGCATAGGCCAAGGAGCCTTGGACGCTGTCATTGCTTATGGAGCAGGGTCCGGCTCGCGCAGCGGTGATCAGTTCGATGCTCATATTTCCGAGATGGCCACGCACATTGAGGCCGCGAGACTGCTGACCTATCAAGCCGCTTGGCGCAAAGTCAAGGGGCTCTCGTATGGGAAGCAGGCTGCCATAGCGAAGCTTTTTGCCAGTGATACGGCGGTTAAAGTATGTTTGAGAGCTGTCCAGCTCTGCGGTGTATGGGGGTGCTTGAAGGAATCAAAGGTGGAGCGTTATCTGCGCGATGCCAAAGTGACGCAAATTTATGAAGGGACGAATGAAATTCAGCGTATTGTGATTTCGCGTTTGCTACTTTCTGAAAGCTCGTAGGAAGGGAGAGCGAAAACATGAGTGATCACTATTTGCCTGGACTTGAGCATGTGATTGCCAGTGAGACCAGTATTTCATTTCTAGATGTGGAGAAGGAAGAAATCGTTATTCGTGGGTATGATCTGATGGAGCTTGCGGAGCAAATGACCTATTTGGATGTCGTTGGGCTACTGTTAGAAGGTGAACTGCCGAATGAAATAAGGCGCAAAGCCATTGAGTCACAGATCCAATCTGTCTACGGTTTGCCGCCGAATGTGCGTGCGATGCTCCATTTGATGCCAGATCGAGCCGATATGATGGATGTGCTGCGAACGAGTATTTCCGCGCTAGCTAGCTTTGATGATGAGCTTGATGATCGATCACCTGAGGCTAATGGTCGGAAAGCAATACGCTTGCTGGCCAAAGTGCCGCAAATTGTTGCCTATGGCTACCGTGCACTCACGACGCAGCCGCTCATTGAACCTAATCCCAAGCTATCCTATACGGCTAACTTTCTGTACATGATTACAGGAACGATTCCGTCTCCGATGGAGGAAGCGATTTTTGATCAATCTCTCATTGTGTACAGTGAACATGAGCTGCCGAATTCGACGTTTGCGGCTCGCGTAATTGCCTCAACGCAGTCTGATATCTATGGCGCTCTTGTTGGCGCTGTTGCGTCACTCAAAGGTACGTTGCACGGTGGTGCGAATGAAGCGGTCATGCACATGCTGCTTGAAGCGGGTTCAGAAGATGATCTCGAAGCGTTGATTCGTTCAAAGCTTGCAAGGAAGGAGCGCATTATGGGCTTTGGGCATCGCGTGTATATGCGAAAACCTGATCCGCGCGCACTGCTGATGAAGGAAGCCTTAGCACAGCTCGCACCTGCATGCAATCAACAGGAACTGTACGACATGTGCGTACGCGGGGAAGACGTGATGAGGACAGAGAAGGGGCTGCATCCCAATTTGGATTACTATGCTGCGCCTGTCTATTACTTGCTTGGTATTCCGATTGAGCTGTTTACGCCCGTTTTCCTTGCTGCACGAACGCTGGGCATCAGTGCACATGTGATGGAGCAGCATGCGAACAATCGCCTCTTCAGGCCGCGTGTCCGTTATACTGGAGCGAGAGATTTACACCCGCCTCAGGGATCAAATCTATCAGAAAGTGAGGACGAGATCGTATGAGTACGCCTAGAGAATCGAATCAGAGGGAGATGATTTTTGACCCGCTAATTGTAGAGATCGCTGACTACGCCTTGCATGCCCAGATTGAGAGTGAGGAAGCGTATCAGATTGCCCAGCATGTCCTGTTGGATTCCCTAGGAACTGGCTTGCTTGCACTGCGTTTTCCTGCATGTACAAAACATCTCGGTCCAATTGTTCCKGGTGCAGAAGTGATCGGCGGGGCTCGTGTACCTGGTACTAGATATGAGCTAGACCCCGTTCAAGCGGCCTTCAATATAGGGTGTATGATTCGGTGGCTCGATTATAATGACACGTGGCTAGCCGCAGAATGGGGGCATCCATCCGATAATTTAGGCAGTATCCTAGCCGTTGCCGACTATGTGAGCCGAAGGCGAATCGCAGACGGGCAAGCGCCTTTCACGATGAAAGATGTCTTAACAATGGCGATTAAAGCCCATGAAATACAAGGCGTGCTCGCACTGGAAAACAGCTTGAATGCTGTTGGCTTGGATCATGTACATCTGGTGAAAATTGCCTCAACTGCCGTGGCGACAGTCATGCTGGGAGGTACGAAGGAGGAGGTGTGCAGCGCCGTATCCAATGCTTGGATCGATGGAGCGAGTTTACGCACGTATCGGCATGCGCCGAACACAGGCTCTAGGAAATCATGGGCAGCGGGTGACGCAACAAGTAGAGCGGTACGCTTAGCCTTAATGGCTGTTGGCGGGGAGATGGGCTATGCATCTGCTTTGACTGCGCCGAATTGGGGCTTTCAGGATGTTCTATTCGAAGGCAAAACGCTAACGCTTGCAAGACCACTTAGCTCCTATGTCATGGAGCATATCTTATTCAAAATTTCATTTCCTGCGGAATTTCATGCCCAAACAGCTGTGGAGTGTGCGCTCACCCTTCATGAGCATATCAAGGATCATTTAGTTGACATAACTAAAATTATGTTAACTACACACAAATCAGCGCTTCGGATTATCGATAAGAAAGGTCCTCTGCATAATCCAGCAGATCGCGATCATTGCCTACAGTACATGGTTGCCATCGGGCTCCTATACGGAACATTAACTGCCGAGCATTACGAAGATGATATTGCTGCAGACCCACGCATTGATGCGCTTCGGGAGCGTATGGTGGTCGTCGAGAACGAGCAATACAGCAAGGACTATTTAGATCCAGATAAGCGTTCCATTGCGAACAGCATTCAAATTTTCTTTAAGGACGGTACATCTACGGAGAAAATTGTTTGTGAATACCCGATCGGACACCGCAGGCGGCGTGCTGAGGGGCTGCCGAAGGTGATCGATAAGTTTAAAGCGAATGTGCAAACGCGTTTTCCGCGGAAACAGACGGAGGAAATCATGAAGCTATCGCTCGATTACGAGAAGCTGATTCAGACAACCGTACCTGCGTATATGTCGCTATTCGTGATTTAATTTGTCTGCAGATCGGCTGTATGAGTAGGAGGTCAACGATGTCATGGCTGATTGAGGAGGAGCCGAGTCAAGGTCAATTAGCTGCGGAATGGCGGCGTCTAGTCGAAGCGGGACCTATTCTCCAGATTGTCGGTACCCATGATGGGATGGCAGCAAGAATCGCAAAGCAGGCTGGGTTTCAAGCTCTTTACTTATCGGGTGCCGCTTATACGGCCAGCAGAGGGTTACCAGATTTGGGACTTATTTACTCCAACGAGGTAGCAGAGCGAGCTAGGGATCTCGTTCGAGCAACAGGACTTCCGTTATTGGTCGATATCGATACGGGGTATGGCGGCATCCTGAATGTCGCGCGGACAGCGAAGGAGATGGTAGAGGCGAAGGTCGCCGCTGTACAAATTGAGGACCAAGATATGCCGAAGAAATGCGGACATCTCAGTGGTAAAAAACTCATTTCCACGGAGGAAATGTGTCAAAAAATCCGCACGCTCAAAGCCGTGAGTCCGACGTTGTATATTGTTGCTCGGACAGATGCGAAAGGGGTCGAAGGAATGGCTGAGGCCATTACCCGTGCAAAGCACTACATCGCTGCTGGGGCGGATGCAATTTTTCCTGAAGCACTCGAGAATGAGGAGGACTTTCAGCATTTCCGAAGGGAGGTTGATGCACCTCTTTTGGCAAATATGACGGAGTTTGGGCGTACACCCTATTTTACGGCAGCACAATTTGAAAGCTGGGGCTTCCGCATGGTTCTCTATCCAGTTACGTCGCTGCGTGTTGCAGCTAAGGCTTACGAGCGAGTATTTGAGGAGATTCGTCATAAAGGGACGCAGTCCGGATTGCTAGATGGGATGCAAACACGCAGCGAGTTATATAAGGCGATTCGTTATGAAGATTATGAAGCTTTAGACGGTTCTATTGCGCGATCAACATGGGAGGATAAGAGTTAGGTGCATGCGGCATGAGGGAGGGCTCCACATGGACTATAGCCTTTCAGAGGAATTGGAAATGATTCGCAGCATGGTCCGAGATTTTGCTACAGGGGAGGTTGCGCCGACGGCGGCGCTGCGTGATGAAGAGGAGCGGTTTGATCGCTCGTTATTCGAGACCATGGGGGAACTGGGCTTAACAGGGATTCTAGTGCCTGAGGCATATGGCGGACTTGGTTCGGATAGATTAACAAATTGCTTGGTTTTGGAGGAGTTAGCACGTGCCTGTGCTTCGACGGGATATGCACTTTTTGTGCATAGTGCGTTGGCAGTTGCGGCTATTTCGATGTTTGGTACCGAGGCGCAGAAGAAGGTATACCTTGGTCCGATGGGAGAGGGACGAAAGCTCGGGGCATATGCAGGGGCAGAAATGGAAAGCATGGCGAGTTCTTCTGGCGTAGAGCTGCGTACGAGAGCGCTTCGGGACGGAGAAGAATACGTGCTTCAGGGCACAAAGTTTTTCGTGACTAATGCGGGTGAAGCGGATGTGTTTGTGGTGTTCGCATCGACGGATGAGGATTCTGCGGCGCACTTGAGTAATGCTTTTATTATCGAGAAAGGCACACCTGGGTTCATTTTAGGCAAAAAGGAAAGAAAACTCGGAACGCGTGGCTCACCAAGCATGTCAATTGAATTAGTGGACTGCCGTATTCCAGTGGCAAATCGTCTTGGCGAGGAGGGCGACGGGCATCGGATTGCTTTGCGAACGCTGGGGAGTGCTCGCAGTGGTGTCGCAGCACTTTCGGTAGGGCTTGCGCAAGCAGCCATGGATGAGGGTATTGCCTATGCGAAGACTCGCAAGCAGTTCGGTAAGCCGATTGCGCAGCAGCAGGCCATCGCCTTTAAGCTTGCCAATATGGCAACGCAAATCGAAGCAGCCAGGCTACTCACGTATCAAGCTGCATGGCGAGAGAGTCAAGGCATGGAGAGTGGAGAAGGAGGGGCATATGCGAACCTGTTCGCTGGGGATACGGTGATGGCGGTAGCCATTGAAGCTGTTCAAATCTTTGGCGGCTATGGGTATACGAAAGAATTTCCAGTTGAACGGTATATGCGCGATGCGAAAATGCTCCAAATGGTTGAAGCAACAATGGATGAGCAGCGGAGAGCGATTGCTCGTTTCTCAAAGGTGTAGTGTAAGCGTAAGACTGGAGGGCGAGGTGTATGCGAGAAAGTGTCATTGTTGGCGGTGCTAGAACCCCATTCGGTAAGTTCGGTGGCGCGCTGAAGGATGTTCCGGCTGTCGAGTTGGGCGGAAACGTCATCAAGGAAGCCATACGACGCGCTTCTCTGGATCCTTCATCGATCGATGAAGTCATCATGGGCATGGTGCTGCAAGGAGGTGCGGGACAAATCCCTTCCCGTCAGGCGGCGCGTAAGGCGGGACTGGATTGGAATGTGACATCAGAGACGATCAACAAAGTATGCGCCTCTGGTCTTCGAAGTGTGACCATGGCGGACCAAATTATCCGCGCAGGGGATGCTTCGACACTCGTGGCCGGCGGGATGGAGAGCATGAGCTCTGCACCGTATCTGGCGACGCACGCGCGTTGGGGTGCACGAATGGGCGAACAACGACTTATCGATCTTATGATTCATGATGGTCTCACCTGTCCCTTCGAACGTGTGCATATGGTGGTCCATGGCAGTCGTGTTGCTGCTGAGTTCAATATAGGACGACAGGAGCAGGACGAGTGGGCTTTGCGCAGTCATCAACTAGCGTTACAAGCGATGTCCAAAGGCTATTTTGCAGAGGAAATTGTACCTGTCCAGGTCGGTACGAACGTGATTGAACGCGATGAGGGACCGCGTGCAGATACGAATTTGGCTAAGCTAGCCGCATTAGTACCGGTATTCGATAAGCAAGGCAGCATTACAGCGGGGAATGCGCCTGGCGTGAATGATGGCGCAGCTGCTTTGGTTGTTATGGCTAGGGAAGCTGCCTTAGATCAGGGTGTAGAGCCGCTCGCTACGATTATTGGCCACGCCAGTGTTGGTGAGCGTGCGCCTTATATTGCGACGGCACCAGCTTTGTCGATACGGAAGCTGCTGCTGCAAACGGGAATGACACTGAATCAAATCGATCGATTCGAGGTGAATGAAGCTTTTGCCGCTGTCGTACTCACGACCGAGCGTATGCTGGGGTGGGACGTGCAACGCATCAATGTCAACGGCGGCGCGATTGCGCTCGGCCATCCGATTGGTGCGAGCGGCACGCGGATTATTCTCACTTTAATTCATGAGCTTCGTAGAATTGGCGGTGGTTACGGGATTGCAGCGATATGCAGTGGAACGGCGCAGGGCGATGCGATCCTGCTTCGTGTGGAGTAACCGCTAATACGGAAGCAAGATGGATGAATCCCAGTTGTTTCAATGAAGCAGTAGGAGCGATGAACGATGTCTATACAAACCATCATGGTAGTAGGGGCAGGGCAGATGGGGAGTGGAATTGCTCAAGTGGCTGCATCTGCTGGCCGAAGGGTGCTTTGGCACGATCTATCAATGCCTTTGATCGACAAGGGCATGTTGAACATCCGCAAACTTTTAGATCGGAGTGTAGCGAAAGGACGGTTGACGGAGGAAGCGAGCGCAGAGATTCTTAGCAGGATTCAGCCAACGGTAGAAATTGATGAGGCTGCGCATGTTGATCTCGTGATCGAGGCGATATCTGAGAATATGGCTTGGAAAACGGTGCTTTTTCAGAAGTTGGACGGGATCTGTCCGCCTAATGTGATATTAGCAACGAATACGTCTTCTCTGCCGATTACCGAGATTGCTGCTGCGACCGCTCGCCCCTCGCAGGTCATCGGGATGCATTTCATGAATCCAGTTCCCGTGATGCCGCTTATTGAAATTATTCGTGGCCTTGAAACGTCACAGAGCGTATTTGATGCGATCTATGAACTCAGTAAGGAGCTTGGCAAAACACCTGTTGAGGTGCAGGATTTCCCCGGGTTCGTTTCGAATCGCATTCTCATGCCGATGATTAACGAAGCCGTTTTTACGGTATATGAAGGTGTAGCAACGGTTGAAGCGGTAGATACGGTGATGAAGCTCGGTATGAACCACCCTATGGGCCCGCTTGAGCTAGCAGATTTAATTGGCTTGGACACCTGTTTATCGATCATGGAAATTCTCTATGAGGGTTTCAAGGATTCGAAATATCGACCCTGTCCGCTGCTCCGGAAATATGTGAAGGCGGGACGACTCGGACGTAAGTCAGGGCAAGGTTTTTATGTGTATCCAAGATGATCGCTGGTATGTGATAGGTAAATTGGGATGGGCAGTCACTCAGATGAGGGACTGTTTTTTGTTTTGGAAGGTAATTTTAGGCATGTAATGGAATAGGTAAGGAGTGAATGCGAAGTAACTTGTGACTAGGAAGGATGAATGTGTATGACGGAACATGCTTGCTTAGGGTGCCAATTAGCGAACGGACAAGTAGAGGCCCATGTGGTTTATGAGAATGAGTGGTTAACTGTTATCTTAGATATTGCGCCGTTGAATGAAGGACATGTTCTTATACTTCCAAAGCGACATGCTGCTGAAATTGAGGAGATGGGTGAAGAGGCGTCAATAGCTATACTTAAGGCTTCAATGAAAATGTCTCGTTTGATTAAAAAAATCTATCAACCTGACGGTATCACGATTCTTCAGAATGGCGGTGCATTCAATGATTTGGGCCATGTACACGTACATGTTTTCCCGAGATATGTCGGGGATGRCTTTGGTTGGTTGGAGCCTGAAGATCGGAATGATAATCGAAATAGGTTGGCAGATACTAGATTACGAATGATTAATGACATTAATAATATATGTGATTAATCTTAGAAAGTTGGCATTGCGTTAACAACATGATAAACTGCTAAAGGCGACACTGCAGCGGATTGATCCGATTTACTAGGACAAGCAGATMAAGCTGTGTTCAACAAAGGAGGCAATCTCAGTGAAATTTCGAGCCGTATCGAGTGAGACCAAGATGAATTATTTGCTCTGGCGTATACAGAATGAAATTAGGAAAGAAGATAAGTACTTGACGTCTTTACCGTTTGATCCTTCACCCGTCATTGGCGTAGTAAAGTATCATCTGGATCAGTGGGATCCAATTCAACTGCTTGAGAGTGGAAGTCTTGAAGACGAATATGATGGTGAGGCTCGCAGCGTAGCCATTTATATAATAAAAAATATGGATGACATAAGCGTTGCTGGTTTAGGACAAGCAATCCAACGAATTTTCAAAAAATCCTTTCTGGATGAATTTCAGTCTGAAGATGTGACATTTGAAATCGCAATTGCTATCCTGGGTGATCTGACTAATGGAAATGAGGAAGAATCGTGAGTGAAATGGTTGGGAAATACTGTGCCAAGTTTTTTGGCAAAACAGGTGTCATTCTTGAAATTGGTGTTGTGAAAAAGGTAGCAAGCCGTACCATTCATGTGGACTGGGGTACGAAAACATGGGTGTATCAGAACCGTGATTTTAACTGGACGCCGCTGACGAAGGAAGAGTTCGAAGTTAAATACAAAAAGCCGAAATTCTCAGACGCAGCGCTTTTGCGTGCCGCAGAATTGGGCTTGAAAATTACGTATAATTAAGTTGCGGCTGCCTTGTGGCGGCCGTATTTTTTTTTGTTCTGGCGATAGTGCGTGGCAATGGTGGAAGGAGTGAGGTTAGTCGATCAAACCAGGTTTTTTCGGTATTTTCAAATAACTCATGTCGGATTACTCCCCCCTTCGGCACCGATTAGTCCGAAATTATCGAATTAATCTCACTGTCAGCTTCAATAAATCTTAATTAGTCCTAATTAGCCCAACTAAACCGGTCTAAACAATCCTAACCCATTGAAAATGGGTAGATAGTTCGGCAGAATCCGACTATTGGTTCTTTTTAAAAGAAATCCTCGTTTTAATTCGGATAAATCTGACTAAAGCAACTCCCGTCAAAGAGCTAAAGTTAACAGCAGTGATGTGGTGATGATTTGATGCCAATGAAGTCTTGTTGCTGGCCAACTAGGAAAAAATGAATACTACATATTTTATCCAAATAAATGGGCTGTGTGCATGATAAAATTAAGTAATGAGGAATGAATCCTAGTGAGGTGCTGACATGAAATTTGTGCTCGTATTCGGTCCGCAAGCTGTAGGGAAAATGACAGTGGGCCACGAACTTGAAAAAATTACCGAGTTGAAACTCTTCCATAACCATATGACAATTGATMTTGTTCATCCTTTTTTCGGGTATTCCGCAGAAACTTGGCGGTTAGTAGATTTATTTCGGTTTGAGATTTTCGAGGCTGTTGCGAGAAGTGAGCTTCATGGTTTAATTTTCACGTACGTATGGGCTCTGGACGTGCAGACCGATTGGGATTTTGTGCAAAAAATCATCTCGATTTTCGAATCCAATGGTGGCGAGGTCTATTTCGTTGAACTTGAAGCGCCAGTAGATGAACGAATTGAAAGGAATAAAACTCCCCATAGACTTGAACATAAGCCTACCAAACGTGATCTCGTGCAATCAGAACAGAATTTACTCACAAGTATGGAGAAGCATCGATTAAACTCACTCGAAGGAGAAATTACTAAGGAGAATTATATCCGAATCAACAATGCAGGTGTAAGTCCAGAGGATGTAGCCGCGATGATCAAGGAAAAGTTTGAACTCTGAATCCCTTCACGAAAAGAATATAAATAGAGTAGGAAAAACTCCCGCAAACAGTGCCATAAAGGCGCTAAAGCAGGAGTTTTTCTGTATAGGCAACGCCGTTCGCGTCTATTCATTATTTCCAAATTTGCTTATACGCATACACATAGGTGGTAAGCAAGATTGGGCTGGCAGGATGATGCGTCCATTGACTTGAAAAAGAAGCTGAGGTATACTCATTTCACTGGTTAGTAATTTAGTAAATTACTAAATTACTAAATAAAAATTATGYAATGTACCCAAGGAGGAATCACAATGAAAATACCTACAACACTCAAACATAAACCTGTCATCGTAGCTGAGAATTATGCCAATATTGACGGTAGATATACGCAAAACACCGATACTCAAGGTCTTTCGTTAGGCCTAGCGCAGTGGAATGACAGAGGCAAGGTTGATATTTCTGCGAAAGTATGGCGTTATACCGGGGAGAAATGGTCTCGTCAATCTGAGGAGCTGCCTTTGCACCGTGTGTTAGATCTGGCTATCCTTGTGTGCCGGACGAAGCTGCATTTCCAAGAGGATGCTTATCGCTATGAGAATTCATATAATCCTGAGAATCCTGTTATCGACAGAATCGGGCTGCAGGGGGATGCCATGACGGTTGGTGTTTGTACGGATAATGAGAAAATTAACGAAGATATCAAGCTCTTCAGCCAAGCGTTAAGTGATGACGGAGAGTTGATTGGTGAACGTTTACGCACGCTTTCGAGGATTTTAAAAGAAATGGGGTATTGATTAGCATGCTAGACAAGCAGAAGAAAAAGGAGCTTGCCACCAACTATAAGCAAACCTTTCGTGCCATGGGTGTATATCAAATTCGAAATACTAAGAATGAAAAAATATTTGTAAATGGCAGCATGGATCTAGATGGGATGAAGAATAGGCTTGAGTTTTGTAAGCAGATGAATACCAATACCTTTAATGAGCTTCAGAAGGATTGGTCGACGTTCGGAGGCGATAGCTTCGTATTTGAAGTGTTGGATCGCATTGAGCCACGGGATGAAATCATGTTGGATGCTGCAGACCTGAAAAGCTATCGAGCCGAAGTGGATGCGCTGCTTGATTTATGGCTAGAGAAGTTAGAGCCGTATGACGAGAAGGGCTATAACAAACGTAAGCGTTAATCTTTATCCATCTAACAGGGGTTCCGTCTTAAGCGGATCCCTTTTTTTTGCATAAATAGGCAGGTTTCCTCTGAACCTATGGCGAAGTGGTGAGAGATGAAATCTTTGGAAGTAACTTATTGAGACCTACATAGAAGGAGTGAAGAGATGAAATACCGTCAACTTGGAGATACAGAGCTTCGAATTAGTGAGGTGAGCTTCGGAACTTGGGCCATTGGTGGTGGCTGGGGAGAAGCGAATGACGATGAATCCATTAGAGGATTGCACCGTGCGATGGATGAAGGTGTTAATTTTTTTGATACGGCTGATGTGTATGGCTCAGGACATGCGGAAGAGCTTCTCGCGAAAGCAACGAAGGGTAAAGAAGATGAGGTACATATCGCGACGAAGTTTTGCCGTTCAGGTGATATCCATGATCTCGCTACGTATTCGGAGAAAGCTGTTCGTCAATTTGCTGAAAATAGCTTAAAACGATTGAATCGTGAACGAATCGACCTCTACCAAATTCATTGTCCACCGCTTGCGATTTTGAAAGATGGTTCCGTCTTCGAGGTGCTTGAGAAATTGAAGTCCGAGGGCAAAATTCGACATTACGGTGTGAGTGTAGAAACGGTGGAAGAAGGCTTGTTCTGTCTCACTGTTCCTGGTGTTAAAGCCTTGCAAGTGATCTTTAACTTGTTCCGTCAAAAGCCTGCTGAAGTGCTATTCCCGCAAGCGAACGCTGCAGGCGTTGGCATCCTTGTTCGGCTTCCGCTTGCAAGCGGACTATTAACCGGGAAATTCACGGCTGCCAGCACATTTGCTGCAGATGATCACCGGAATTTCAATGCCAATGGCGACCAGTTTAATGTGGGTGAAACATTCGCAGGCTTGCCATTTACCAAAGGTGTTGAGCTCGCGAAGGAACTTGCTTGGATCGGCGAAGGTCGTGGCAACTTGGCACGTGCAGCGATGCGTTGGATTTTGGAAAATCCGAACATTACCTGTATTATCCCTGGATTTAAGAACGTCAAGCAGATTGAAGATAATCTGGGAACGCTTGAAGTACCGACTTTTAGTTCGGAAGAGCAAGCTCGTCTGCAAAGCTTTTACACAACTCAGATACAAGAGCATATTCGTGGTGCTTACTAGCCTATTTAGAAGGGGAAAAGGTTTCAGGGGGAAGCGAAATGGATATAATAACACCACAGCGTTTATATCATGGGACGACGAACAATCTCGTCAACCTTTTTCAAGATAAATTATTGGATAGCAGATATTGGCGACCAGGCCGCGATTTCGGCGAAGGATTTTATACGACGATTTCAGCCGCGCAGGCGCGGAATTGGGCACGTAAAGCTTCGGCACGTTCGATCACGGGGCACGAACTTCCTTGTGTGCTTGAAATTGAGCTCATAGCCATTCCAGCGAAGATGGAGCCTCTTATTTTTCTAAGTGATTCCTTGGCCTGGGCTGAATTTGTGATGGGGCATCGCAGTGTTATGAAAAAGGGCGAAGCGGATCCATGTCACAAGCATCCAGATATTATTATTGGTCCTATGGCAGATGGAGATACTGGACGAATTATTGAAGAAGCAGTACAATTAAATAGAGATGTACATTGGTTTTATGATCAAATTTTACGCACCACACGCGGTCGGAAATTAGATGCGTTACGTCTTGGAAATCAAGTGGCTTTTTCCTCTGAAAAGTGGGAAGCTTCATTACGTTTTGTTGGTTATAACATTTTTACGGGAGGCAGGTGGATCTACTATGAAAACACAAGTTCGGCTGAATCTGTATGAACGCGGAATCGTTGATTCACTTGTTCAGAATTTCGGTTACACCCCGCAAGGTGCTCGGAAGCTTGTTGTCGATTATGTGGAAGTCATTCGTAAATTGGGTGGCTATGACACCTGTTATGATCATGCGGAGCGATTAGTTCAAGCCACAACCATCAATTGTAAGCCGGAAGATTGGCTGAACAGGATTAATGTGATTGCGAAGGAAGCCGTTCAGGATAAAGGCATTCTTCACCTAGAGGGACGATTGCACGTGAATGTTCATTAAATAATCGGATTAGAAGCTCATCCTATGGTTGAGCTTTTTTTGCGACCACACAGGGGAGGGGAACGTATGATCGAACATATTCGCACGAGCAATGTACAGCGCTTTACCGGGTTTGGTGCCTTGTACGATGAAAGCCGGCCGACAGCGCCGCAGGAATTAATCAAAATATTGACAGCCTATTTGGGTAGTAAGCCGCAAACTGTTGTCGATGTAGGCTGCGGCACAGGCCTTTCTTCGTTCTTATGGTTGAATGACGCAGAGCGGATCATCGGCGTTGAGCCGAGTGATGATATGCGCGCTGTTGCCCTAGCCAAATGGGAAGCAATGAACAAGCCTGAATCCCTTCAATTCGTGAAAGGGTTGTCTCATGAGCTGGAGCTTCCGTCTGATTCGGCGGACATTGTGACGTGTTCACAATCATTTCACTGGATGGAGCCGCAAAGCACATTGCGTGAATTCGCTCGTGTGCTTCGTCCTGGCGGCGTGTTTGCCGCCTATGATTGCGATTGGCCGCCTGTCATTGATGGGGAAATCGAACAGCAGTATATGAAGCTTACATCGTTAGGTGATCAAAGAGCTGTAGAGCTAGCGCCAAAGCACGAGCAAGCGCACAAATGGGATAAGGAAGCGCATTTGCAGCAAATCCAATCATCTGGTTTATTCCGATATGCGAGAGAAATTGTATTTCATAATTGGGAGACTTGCGATGCTTCTCGCTATGCCAACCTCGCGTTAAGTCAGGGCAGCTTACAAACCGCGCTAAAGCTGGGTGCGAAAGAGCTTGATGCAGAGGTGGCAGCATTTCGCCAGCTTGTGGCGAAAGCGTTCGCTGGCGAAGAACGGTCGATATTATTTGGATACCGCATGCGGATAGGCATTGTTTAGTTCGTAAAACATGAGCAATATGACGGAGAGGGAAAGAAGGGAACATCTACGAAGCTGATACCATTTCTATTATTTTATGTTGTCATTTACATGGGAAACGCGGTCTATGGCACTTTCATGCCGGTTTATCTCAACAATGCGAAATTCTCGCAAGAGGAGATCGGGATTTTACTTAGTCTAGGACCTTTGATTGCCATGATTGGTCAACCAGTATGGGGGGCTTTCGGGGACCGTGCCAAAACGAAGAACCAAGTCCTGCGAGTATTAATCATCGGAAGCGGTATTTCGATTTTATTTTTTCCGCTTTCACATCAATTCAGCTTTATTCTTGTGCTTATTTGCATCTTCACCTTTTTTCAGACCTCCATTTTCGCTCTTAGCGATGCGATTACCTTGGAGGAATTAGATCGACATCCCACATGGAGCTTTGGCTGGATCCGCTTAGGAGGAACGATAGGCTTTGCCGTGATGTCACTCCTTTTTGGGTTCATTGCTAAATCCTACATAGGCTCGATGTTCCCCGTGTATGCGTGTACAATGGTTGCCGCATTGCTATGTCTATGGCGGTTTCCAGCTGCGGCTGGGCGCCCGGCACATGTCATGGGGCGAAAATTCCGTGAGCTTTTCAAAAACGGTAAATTGATGTTTTATCTAAGCATAAATTTCGTCATACAAATCACGCTAGGCTATTATTACGCCTTTTTCCCAATCTACTTTAAGGAAATGGGTGGAGATAGTGTTATGTTAGGCTGGTCGATGACCATATCGTCCATGAGTGAGCTTCCTTTTCTCTTATTTTCGGCACAAATATTTAAGCGAATCCCGATCTCAATCATTTTGCTTGTGGCAGCCTTGGCGTCATCCTTGCGGTGGTTTTTATTCTCTCAGATTGAAGTAGCGCACTGGATACTACCCGTACAAGTATTGCATGGACTCATCTTTATTGTACTATCTGTTACGATTGCCACAATTATCAACCGCGAAGTACCAGCTGAATGGAAGGCAAGCGGGCAAACCCTCAACGGCTTACTTAGCCTTGGGGCCGCTCGCATTATCGGCAGCTTCTTGGGTGGAATCATGAGCGCAGCCTATGGCATGAGACAAGTTTTCCTCTATAGTTCCTGGGTATCTATGGCGTGTGTGATTGTGTTTGGAGCTGTTATTTTTTTCCGGAGGAAGCAGCATGAACTAGGCACTTAAACTTTTTAACTTGATGCATTTGGAGGAGGGGGATGTCATGATTACGCTTCGACAGGTAACGAAGGCTGATGCTGATGAATTCTGGAAATTACGATTGGAGGGGCTGCTCACGCATCCCGAAGCGTTCTCGGCTTCCTATGAAGAGTCTATCATGGTGACTGCTGAGGGCGTACAAGAACGCATTGGGGCGAGCGAAGATCAGTTCATTATTGGTGCTTTTCATCAGGAGGATGGGCTTGTTGGTGTTGCTGGATTCCGAAGAGAAAAGACGTTGAAACTGAAGCATAAGGGTTCGATATGGGGAGTTTATGTCACAGAAGCCTACCGGAAACAAGGTATTGCGAAGCAAATCATGCAATCGATTATCCATCGCGCAGAGCAATTAGAGGGTCTTCGGTTGATTCTATTGACAACTGGCGTGACGAATGTCGCATCGAAGAAGCTCTATCATTCGCTTGGTTTTAAAACCTTTGGGGTTGAGCCGCAATCGATGTATGTGAATGGTACCTTCTGGGATGAGGAATTTATGGTCTTGGCGTTGGATTAATAGCTGAATTCGATTATGATAATAGACAAGTAATTGGATGAAAGGAAGTGCTAGGTTATGATCAAAAATGAAGCGATTCTTACCTATGAACCTGGAGGTCAGCAGATTTGTATGACACGCGTGTTCGATGCTCCACGAGAACTGGTGTTTAAAGCGTTTACGGATGCGAAGCTTATCGTAGAATGGCTTGGACCTCGTGCGCTGACGATACAGTTGGAAACATTTGAACCGAGGAATGGCGGCAGCTGGCGTTATATCCATAGGGATAGCAACGGGAACGAGTACGCGTTTCGCGGCGTATATCATGAAGTTACTGCACCTGAGCGGATTATTCAAACCTTTGAGTTTGAAGGACTCCCAGAGAAGGGACATGTTATCCTTGAAACGGCTAGATTTGAAGAACTAGAAGGCGGTCAGACCAAGCTGGTGATGGAATCTGTGTTCCAATCGGTCGCTGATCGTGATGGCATGCTGCACTCCGGTATGGAGCAAGKGATGCAGGATTCCTATGAGCGCTTAGCGGAGCTGTTGGAGAGAATTAAGTAGTTGGGAAGAGAGCAGGAGCTTTCGGATAACAAGAACATTGTGTCATTAATTGCCGCGTAGAATGCGGTCGCTCATCGTTGAAGGGGCGCCGGATTGGTGTCGAATAGCGTTATCCTGTAATGTTATCTAAAACCGCTACGTTGACTTGGGTTCTAGTCGATAGGTACGAATGCGATTGGAGCCTGGCTCGA
>NZ_JBFUHL010000049.1:0-40246 GCF_056402415.1 Paenibacillus sp. P4_A9 | reverse complement strand
GAAAGTGAGTGAACACTATGATCACCATAAGCCTTTGCATGATTGTTAAAAATGAGGAGAATACACTTCGACCTTGTTTATCTTCCGTTGCGAAAGCGGTTGACGAGATCATAATAGTAGATACCGGTTCAACCGACCAAACGAAATCGATTGCAAGTTCCTTTACGGATCGCATCTACGATTTTAAATGGATAGATGACTTCTCGGCAGCGCGTAACTTTGCTTTCCGCCAAGCCACGAAGGAATACATTTTATGGTTGGATGCGGATGACATGTTAACAGAAGAAGATAGCAACAAGCTCGTAGCGTTAAAAAYAGATCTGGCGCCTTCGGTTGATTCGGTAACGATGTTTTATAATTATGCGTTTGATGAATTTGGCACCCCGACTTTCAGGTTTAAGCGTAATCGGTTGGTGAAACGGGAGAATCAGTTCAAATGGTTTGGAGCGATCCACGAATATTTGGAGGTTCGCGGAAATATTGTGGACTCTGACATTACCGTTACGCATTGCAGAATCCATAAGAGGAGCGACAGGAATATCAAAATATTCCAGAACAGGCTGCTGCGTGGAGAGACGTTCACGCCTAGGGACTTATATTACTACGCGAATGAATTAAATGATCACAACAAATACGCCAAAGCCATCATTTATTACAATAAATTTTTGGAAACCGGAAAAGGCTGGACGGAGGATGAAATCTCCTCCTGCAGCAAGCTCGCGGATTGTTACCAACAGCTAGGCAACAGTGAAATGGAATTACATTCCGTATTCCGCTCCTTTCAGTATGATAGTCCACGTGCCGAGTTCTGTTGTCGTTTAGGCTATTATTTTCTAATCCGCAAGCAATACGAACCAGCCGTTTTTTGGTACAAATTAGCAACAGAATTACAGGTTCCTGCACACAATTGGGGATTTGCTAATCCTAAATTTTCAACTTGGCTGCCACATTTACAGCTCTGTGTCTGTTATGACAATCTTGGGGATCATGCAAAAGCCTATACACACAATGAAATTGCCCGAAGCTACAGACCCGATGACCGGAATATCCTGCATAACAAAAAGTACTTTGAGTCCATTCTGCATGGATCGGACAGCTCTGAATCCGCAGAATGAGCAACAGCGGCTGCACCTTATGATACGAGGTGCAGCCGCTGCTTTTCGTTTGAATCTACTTTCTTCCTTGGACTTCTACTTCCAGATAAATCGGAAAAAAAGTCCCCTTTCCAATATCGGAAAGAGGACACTTTATTCACTAACATTCCGCCCCGCTCATCTCATTTGTAAAAAATCGTTTATACTCTTTCGGCGTAAGTTTAGCAGCAGAATCACCTGCATAATGAAACTGCAAGGCACGACGTTTTTTCGTTGATAGATTATACGGTGTTCCATGCTTGAGTAACCCGTGGAACAATAGGATTCCTCCAGGCAATAAGGGTACAGCAACATCCCTCTCCACTTGTACATGGGAATCGCAAAGCTGCCAATCCCGTATCGCATAATGAGGCGTTGCCCCATCGGCATGGGACCCAGGGATGACATGCATACAGCCATTATCCAGCGCAGCTTCATCTAATGCGATCCACACCCCAACGACTGCTTTCTCATAAGCCAAATTGCCGTAGGCCATATCTTGATGCCATGGCTTCTCACCACCACCATGCGGAGGCTTTAGCAACGCCATGTTCTGAACAAGTCTCGGAGTCTCACCCAGAATATCCTCAACCATTGCCAAAATGGCCGGATGCTCCGCAATCCTTCTCAACCGTTCTTCGACTTGCACAAAATCATTAAGCTTACGGATCGCATTCTCAAGCTCTTCTTCTGTTTTCAACTCACTTCTCGGTTTTGAGAACTGAATCTGTGCACCTTTATCATCTTTAAAAATAAGATCGTTCAGGGCTTCTATCGAGATCTGAATTTCTCCTTCATTTAATACATGTTCGACCGCTGCAAAGCCATCTCTCCGATAACTGGCAAGTTGGTTCTCATTCCAATTTTCATAGCCATCAATTTTATCTGCAATACGCTCATACCGATAAAGCTTAGCTGAAATTTCTTCGGGCGTTAGATTTGTTGCTTCTGCTTTCGCCATAATGAGTGCCCCTCCGTTTAAATAATTTGACTATTTATATCTTTATTATAAGAATAGAAGGTAGTAATATAAATGCAGTAAAGCACATGACAATTTGCACTATTTTACATAAGGAGCTGGTAGGTTACATGTCCTCATTCTCAACTCTGGAGCTGCAGCTAAACCCTTTCTTCGGAAAGGTACATTGTGAAGTGAATTGGAAATGGAGCCGCGAAAACGAACCCTTCACAGACTACGATTTCTGGTATGTATGGGATGGCGAAGGTGAGGTCACCTTAAATAGTAAGATTTACCCTGTTCGAGCAGGCGATTGTTTTCTCTTCAGACCTGGGGATCTATCGAGTGCCAAACATAATCCAGATCGCCCGCTCACGGTTACTTATATTCATTTCTCAGCCTTAGGGGATCATACACTTCCGATATCATTCCCGTCCTTCGTCCACTTCGATCCCGCGGAGTTCCATGAAAGCTACCTAGATCGTTTCGTACATGTACGTCTGACGGAAGCTTATGGGCACGAGGAAGAAGCACAAGCGTTGCTGAAGTTAATACTCTTGCTTTTTGAACGTCAAGCACCTGCTCATCAATCTCAAGGTGACCCTGCACGACGCCCGATGAACCGAGTGATGATGGATATCGCGGCGCAGATTAGGCAAGATCCTGGTCGTCAGCACAGTATTCAAGATTTAGCGAAAGAAGCCCATCTCTCACCACGCTACTTTTCTTTAAAATTTAAAGAGATCATCGGCCAAACGATTGAATCCTATCTCATTCAGAAAAGAATTGAGCGCGCCACTTATTTGCTGAAGCTCGGTATGAATGTTAGTGAAGTTGCTGAAGCGCTAGGCTATCGCAGCATTTATTTCTTTAGCCGCCAGTTCAAAAAAGTAACAGGCACTAACCCATCTGAGATCCGCTCGTGATAATTTTTATCGCTAATTAGAAAGCCGTTTTCAGGGACTGAAAACTTATCCATTCATTTGTGGTAAAATGTATCTCTACGACAGCATCGCGCTAGTACATCAAGGAAGGTTAGGTCAGCATGAATTCATCCAACTTATTACGATCTTTTAATTTTATGTATTTTGCTTTACTCGCACTTTTCGTTTCATTCCTGCCCGTCTACTTAGACGCACAGGGGCTTTCCACATCGCGGATCGGTCTCATCATCGGGACCGGCGGCTTTATCGCTATCTTTTCACAGCCGTTATGGGGGATGATTAGCGATCGGACGAAAACGATCAAAAAAGTCATGCTAGTCCTTATATTCTTCTCGACAATCATAGGATTTCTACTATATGACTCCAAAAGCTTTATCGTCCTTCTCCTATTCACCATGCTGCTCTACTTTTTCTTAATGCCGCTAGATCCTTTAACCGAAAGCCTTAATTTCCAGACCGCGGAAGCTGTGGGCACTAGCTATGGTTCTATCCGTACCTTCGGTGCGGTTGGGTATGCCGTGATGTCCTTGGTCGTTGGTTATTCCGCGCAGTACTTTGGCATTCATAGCTTAGCGTACCTTTTTGGCGGATTCGGATTGATCAGCTTGCTGATTTGTCTCGCGCTGCCTGATGCGCCAGTGACGGGTAAGCCGATCTCACTTCGAAGTCTACGAAATTTCTTAGGAAATAGAGAAACAATATGGTTTATGGTGCTTATCTTTATTTGCGCAGTTCCGCAACGGATCAACGACACGTTCCTTGGTGTTTATATCCGTGAATTGGGCGGCAGCAATCATCTGGTCGGTATCGCCTGGTTTTTGGCAGCGGGTAGTGAGATTCTGGTCTTTGCACTTAGCTTTTGGTGGCTACGAAAAGGCAAGGAATTAGCGCTTATTTCGATTGCTGCACTGTGTTATTTCTTGCGCTTCTTTATCAGCGCTTGGGTGACGGATCCGCATGTACTCGTCGCGATCCAACTCCTTCAAACCTTTACATTTCCCATCTTCTACTCGGCTGCGATTCAGTATTTATATCAAATCGTCCCTGAAGAATGGCGTGCTACGGGACAAACTGTTCTAGCCATCATTTTCTTCGGGATCTCAGGAATAGTCGCTTCATATCTGGGTGGATGGTTCTATCAAGTATTTGGTGGACAACAGTTATATATGTTGGTATCGGTTATGTCACTCTCTGGATTCATATTTAGCCTAGTGCTGCGTGCCGTTTATCGGAAACAGAAGATGGCAACCTAAGCTTTTTCTGCTAAAATGATAGGATAGAGATGAAACGGGGGCCCGCAACATGGATTACATTATATTAGACATCGAATTTAACGGTCGAAAGTTTGCCAGTGATTTACCGATGGAGGTTATTGAGATAGGCGCTGTTCGTTTAGACGCTTCTCTTAAGCAAATAGATGAATTTTCAGCTTTGATTAAGCCGGTCTATTTCTCCAAATTGAATGCTTTTATTAAGAAGAAAACAGGGATTCCCCAAGAAGATATCGATGAAGCCGCTGGCTTCCGAAAGGTAATTGCTGATTTCTTGGAATGGCTCGGACGGAGTGAGGAGCTGCTGTTGGTCACATGGGGCGGCGAAGATTTGAAACGGATCGTGTTTGATACCCGCATGCACAAGCTCGACGATGCTTATTGGATGGCTGCGGACTATTTCGACTTACTTAAGGGATTCACCCGCTTCAAAAAAGTAACGAATGACGTCAGCGTGGAAGCCGCACTTATTGATCTAAATATCGTAGCCGAGGGCTCTGCACATAGAGCCTTGGACGATGCCCGAATGACCGCGGACGTATTCCGCGCAATCTTCACCGATCTAGACTTTGATCGCAAGCAGCAATATGTCGATATGTACACGAATGCCAAAGAGCGCCGATTGATCAAAACGGCCGTGAAGACCATTACGACGCAGAAGGTCGTTCCGACCTGGGAGTTGTTTGTAGAAAAGTATTTCGCTGATAAAATTGAGGCGGCTGACGCTAAAAAGATTGCCGAAATGCAAACGCTATTCGCCGCGGAAGTGGCAAAGGGTGTGACAGCTTCTAAACCCCCTGGGAATACCGCGGCTTCGCAGTAAGCCCTAAAACAAAAAGCCAATCTACCGATTAACTTGCGTAGCAAGTGATCGTGTACATTGGCTTTTTTCTATATTCCTAACCACTACAGCTGATCCACGCCTAGTCGGTTCTGGTAGAAACCGTGGAACACTTTGTCTTTGGCCGTCTTTAATTCGTTGGACTGCAAGGCGAGCAAAGTTGCAGAAAGTTCTAAGAACCATACTTCATCTCTGAGCGATAAGGCGAGATCGATCATACTGCGCACGCTAGCTTCTGTATCCAGTCCGCTTACTGGCAATGCCTTCACACTGGAGAGTTTCACTTCAATTTGATGTCCAATAATTTCATCTTGATCAGAAGCGATGACATGAACGAAGGCGATACCATGCTGCCAAGCGATCGCTTCCACATATCCATGTACCATTTCATCATCACTTGTTGTTGCGACAACCCAATCACTAATTGCAATGTTCAACATACGCCTCGCCACCTTCACTAGAAATATTAGTGTATACTGTAATTATAATTATTACAGTAAGGAAAGTCAAGTGAAGGTTAAAAACAAGTGGAAAGTATAAATTGTCCCTGTAAAATTTACAAGTTGATCCCGACATTTTATAATAGAGACATGTGTTCCTATTGTAAGTACCCGAAGGAGTTTATTCATGTCTTCTACACCCGTTCTGAATGATGACCAGTGGTCGAAATTACTCGAGTATGTGGCTGAAACGTATAACGAAGTTACGCTAAGTCGAGGCTTTCATTTTTATAAACAGGAGATGGTTACATCTCTCATAATTGCTCCCGAGATAAGGAAGGTTCACGCCGTAGTAGAAGAGTTTGGCGAGAAATGTATGGTCGGGATTGACCTCAATCAATTGAAGACAAGTGAATGTACTTGCCCGGTGAAGTCTGCCTGTAAGCATGTCGCTGCCGCATTGATGGAGTTAGCCGATCGACAAGGCTATCCGGCTTCACAAATTATGAATGCCAAGATGGCGTTGAAACGGGTAGCTGCTCAGTCCTCTAACGTATCTACCTTGGAGAATCTGCCTGGGATGACCGTTGAGGGCTGGCACAAATTCATGGATCATTATACATATCACCTCAAGCCATCCTACGATCAATGGAACTATGTTGAATTACTGCGGGGGCAGCTCGCGAATCTCAAGCGAACGATGATTCCTTTCTCCGAGGCGGATCAGTTCTATTTCGATTTTCATCAGAGGCTATTCATCCTGCGTAAAATTGTCGAGCARAACGCACAAGCTGGCGTTACGTTTTATACGGCCGCAACCGTTTATCATTTGAGTGATGAGCTTGATGATTGGTTGAAGGAAGCTTCGGGTGCGTTGAACGGCTTAAGGAATAGAGAAAGATTAACACAGACTTCCTCTTATCTTCGTGCGCAAATGGCTATTGAGTCACCGAAAAAGCTACACCACTTCCGGGTGTTTACGACGTTTTGGGCTTTCAAGGTAGGGAAAGAGGAAAGCTTGGCTGATTCTGAGGTTACTAGTGAGGAAAACCTGATTGCTTCCGAGGTTACTGCATTTGAAGCGATGGAGGCTGCGGATCTCTCGCTTTCTCTCTGCGCAGGACGTGCGTATCTGTATCTTCGTCAAGCGAAGTCGAACAAAGCATGGGATGCCATTGCGTCGCACGCTTCCTTCAAGGAAGCGCCAGCGCTTCTGTTCCTGCCGTTCCTTGCCTACATGGAGCATGCTCAGGATTGGCGTGAGATTGTTCATTGGCTGCGAAGATTGAGTTCTTTTTATAGTGGAAAAAGACATCATGAGATCGAAGCGTACGCTGCTTATTGGAAACTTGCGGTTGCTCACACTGCTGACGATGCGGAAGCCTTCATGTGGGCGTCGTTAGAAGAACTACTACCTGCCTCCTACCGAATAATTGAGACGCTCTACTATGAGAGACGCCAATGGAAGCCATGGATCGAAATGCAAATTGCGCAGGGCTACGACCCGTTCACACATCGCGTGAATGTGCTTCAGCCCATTGAGAAGGAGTCGCCTGAGCTACTACTTCCCTATTATCATCAAGCTGTTGAGCACTATATTCGCCTCAAAAACCGTCATGATTACAAATCGGCCGTTCGTCTGTTGAAGCGTTTGGAAAAAGTATACAAAAAAATGAAGCAACCCGAACGATGGGAAGCATTCTTCACCCGATTCGTCAGTCGGTTTAGCAGGCTGCGCGCCTTGCAGGAAGAATTGAAGAAAGGGAAGCTGCTAGAATGAGCACCAAATTGCATGAAATGTCGTTATGTATGTCCCTAACGGATGGTGGAGATGCCTTGCTGTGGGGCTTCAAGGATGGAAGAGATGTCTCCGGCGATCACTTCCGTAAGTTATTGTTCACCTGGCATGCTCCTTCCCTATACGGCACATTACTTGAGACACAACAAGCTGGCGAGTTGGCAGTGACCATACTCCCTGTGGAGCAAGTGCTGCCTTTCTTTGCAGATCCGAACTTCATGGACATTGTTAGCTGGGAGATGGGTACGGAGTCMGCGCAACACATGCTGCGTGTGGCTCCGCTCCTCTATGAAGCCGCTCAGAAAGGGCTGTATATTCCGAGCTACGAGGACTTTCGTAATGGGCAGTTGAAATGGACTTGGGATCGCAGTTCAGATGAACTGGCGGAAATAGATTGGCACACGTTGGAACGGATGGATGACCTGGGTGAGGGTTTGAAGGGATTACGTGCTGCCTTTTCGGCTGCAGTCATGGAAGCGCATTATGCAGATGATGCAGCGATGGCGGATTTACGGCGGGATTATCCAGCTTTATTCACGGATAACCGGAGGGTGATTGTCGCAGATGATTCTCCTGCTGCATTCACCGAGAATGAATGGCTCTCTGCCATGGGCTGGCGACCGGATCTTGCGCCTTTCCGCCCTGCCTTACAGCTGCTAGAACCTGATGAACTCGAAGATGAGTGGCGACTGCGACTCGTGCTGCAGGATAAACATGACAGTACTTTGCTCACACCAATTCGCTTGCATGTGGATGGTACAGCTTCGGGCGCTTGGGCATCGGAATGGAGTCCCTTCGTCGTTGAGCGTGCTCCCGGTTGGGTGACTCGGTTGCTTGAAGCTTTACCTCGTATGGCCGATGACGGGGAATTGCTCGCGCATCCAATGAGCGATGACTCGGCTTGGACATTCCTGACCAAGGACAGTCGTATTTTGCTAGAGGACGGCTGGAATGTGATGTTGCCAGCCTGGTGGGAAGCAGCAGCTAAACGGAAGCCCCGACTCAGTGCTAAGGTCGCTGCAGAAGCAGGCGGCGGTGCTGGCGGTGGCGGCAAAAGCGAGTCCTTGTTTGGCATGAACTCGCTCGTCAATTTCGATTGGCGAATTGCCATCGGAGATTCCGAATTGAGCGAAGCCGAGTTCAACAGCCTGCTCACCCGCAACGAGCGGCTTATCCGTTTCCGCGGGCAGTGGATCTATTTGGACCCCGCTTTCTTAGATCAAATTCGCAGATTGATGGATAGCATTGATCCGGCTGAGGGCTTATCTCTGCAAGATATTTTCCAACTTCATTTATTGAGTGAATTGGAACGAGATAAGGTGAAGTCTTCGTGGGATGGCGAGAGTCATGATGAGATTGATTCAGAAGAAGAAGCCCGGTTACAGCTAGAGGTTGAGCTGAATGAGCATCTGTTAGTGATGTTACGGCAGCTTGCACAGCCTTCAGAGTTAGAGCTTATTCCGGTGCCACAAGGGTTGCGCGCCGAGCTTCGTGGTTATCAGCACCAAGGGTTTACATGGTTGAGTTACCTGCGGAAGTTCGGGCTTGGCGCTTGCTTAGCCGATGATATGGGACTTGGTAAAACTGTCCAATTCATTACGTATTTACTGCACCATAAGCCCGTCTCTGAGCAGCCTGCTCTACTCATCTGCCCGACTTCCGTGCTTGGCAACTGGCAGAAGGAGCTTGCGCGCTTCGCTCCTGAGCTTAACGTCATGCTGCATTACGGGAAAAGCCGATTGAGTGGCGGTGCATTGGATGATGCTTTGACAGGAGTCGATATTGTCCTCACCTCCTACACGACAGCACTCATGGATCAAGAGACACTTCAGCCGTACACATGGAGCTCTCTCTGTCTGGACGAAGCGCAGAATATCAAAAACGCCCAAAACAAACAGTCCGCCGCGATCCGTTCGTTGAACGCAGTTCATCGGATAGCCCTTACGGGTACGCCGATTGAGAATCGATTATCAGAGCTGTGGTCCATTTATGACTTCCTGAATCCGGGCTACCTCGGGAATCAGCGCGGCTTTCAAATCCGCTTCGCGAATCCAATTGAGAAGCATCAGGATGCGGAACGGACCTCGCAGCTTCAGCAATTGGTTAAACCTTTCATGCTGCGCCGCAAAAAGAAAGATCCGGCTATCCAGCTCGATTTGCCGGACAAGCTGGAAATGAAGGTTTACATCAACTTGACGGCAGAACAAGGCGCCATGTACGAGCAGACCGTCAAGGATCTCATGGAGCGGATGCAAAAGCTCGAGGGCATGGAGCGCAAAGGCGCGATCCTTGGCGCTTTGACACAGCTGAAGCAGCTGTGTGATCATCCGATGCTGCTCACGAAGGAAGCGGAGCTGGCCGAGGAAATGGCACAGAGCGAGGATGGACGCGGTGAATTGGTGCTGCGCTCGGCGAAGCTAGAGCGGTTGGTTGCGATGGTCGATGAGCTCCGCGACGAGGGCGATTCGTGTTTGATCTTCACGCAGTATGTGGGCATGGGCCGCATGCTGGCGAATGTGCTTTCGAAGCAGCGCGGAGAGCCGGTGTTCTACCTCAACGGGAGCACGCCGAAGCAGGAGCGCGACCGCATGATTGATCGGTTCCAAGCCGCCGACGGCGATGGACCGAATATCTTCGTGCTGTCGCTGAAAGCCGGCGGCGTGGGGTTGAATTTGACCGCGGCAAACCACGTGTTCCACTTCGACCGCTGGTGGAACCCCGCGGTCGAGAACCAAGCGACAGACCGCGCTTATCGGATGGGCCAAACGCGGAACGTGCAAGTGCACAAGTTCATCTCGCTCGGCACGCTCGAAGAACGGATCGACGAGATGCTCGAGAGCAAAATGAGCCTCAGCGACAACGTCATTTCCTCCTCCGAAGGCTGGATTACCGAGCTTTCGAATGATGAGCTGCAGGATTTGTTTACGCTGCGGAAGTCTTGGTAATTGAGGATTCACCTGTATAGGGGCTGTCTCCGTGTAGATCCATCTACGCGGGGATGGCCCCTTATTGCATTGTTTGGGGCGTGGGTCATCGGCCTCGACTAATTCGATAAAATCGACTTAGTGACGCTGGAATATCCAGCCTCAGGTAGCCTCAGCTACTCGAACTGTCATTCTGACGCTGGAATATCCAGCTTCAGGTAGCTTCAGCTACTCGAAATGACATTCTGACGCTGGAATATCCAGCTTCAGTTAGCCTCAGCTACTCAAAATAACATTCTGACGCTGGAATATCCAGCTTCAGGTAGCTTCAGCTACTCGAAATGACATTCTGACGCTGGAATATCCAGCTTCAGGTAGCCTCAGCTACTCGAACTGACATTCTGACGCTGGAATATCCAGCTTCAGGTAGCCTCAGCCACTCTGTAGTTGGTCGCTGCAGCCCCGGTTGTTTTCCCCACCTTGAGCCACATCAATAGACATGCGTCTTAAACACCACATCGTATCCGAATGTTATAATGACTGTATATATTTCAGCAAATTTCGACATCCAAGTTACTAAAAGGAGACGCTACTTATGTTTCATAGAAAGCTTTTCATTCCTGCTGCTTCCCTGCTTCTTAGCGCAGCTCTTTTCACTAACAGTGCACCAGCATCTGCCGCCTACTCCTCATCTGTCAACGCGTCTACGAAATTAGTATACGCTGCCGGTAAAAATTTCACTGTTAAGGTTGTCACGGTTGACCTCACCGATCCAACGCTAGAACTCGTTCCTGCATTAGCAGACGGCGGGATCGGACATGACGATGCCATGCAATCGATCGTAGAGCGAGAGAACGGTGTCGCTGCGATTAACGGAACTTTTTTCAACGCGTACGAGTCTGATCCTTATATCCGCTACCCCAACGGGACGCTGCTGAAATCTGGCGAGCCCATGCATTCCGGGGAAAATCAGACGTTATTTCTGAACAAAGATAAAGTGCCAGACATTCAGTTCGTCAATCTCGACATAGCCATTCGCACCAGCGAGGGTGGCGGCACTTATACCATTAATCCTTGGGGTATTAACAAATATTACGGAGAAACGAGCACCGACCAGATTGTCTGGTATACGTCGGATTTTGGACGCTGGATCGGCTTTCCAAATGGGACCAAAGTGGTGATCAGCGATGGACTTGTCACACGAATTACGCAGGAATCCGTATCAGTCCCGGAAGGCGGTTATGTGCTATTTGTCGGCAACAGTGCCAACAATAAGCAGAACGTGCTGACCAAGTTGGACGTTGGTGATAGAATTACGAAGGATATTATTGCGAAAGGTGAAGGCGGAAGCAACCTCGATGCCAAAACATGGCTGTCCGCAATCGGCGTAGGTCCGAAGCTTGTTACGAACGGCTCCTCGGATATCAATGTTAAACGAGATGGCTTTACGGACCCTAAAGTTACGCAATCTTCCGCTGCTAGAAGTTTCGTTGGTATCGACAGTGCCAACCGACTCGTTATGGGAACCGTACCAAGCGCTACCTTGTCAGAGCTTGCTGCGATTTCGATCGCACTCGGATTGAAAGAAGCGATGAATATGGATGGCGGCTCCAGCTCCGGTCTTTATGCTAACGGAACCATGATGACCTACCCGGGTAGGAAACTCAGCAATGCGCTCGTCGTTCGCAAGCTGGATAAGCCTAAAGTACAAATTGATATTAATGGCCAATACATTTCGGATTTTTCTGGTTTTATCGATAAAGAAACGACTGTCGTCCCGATTCGTCCATTTATTACTGCATTGAACGCCAATTTTTCTTGGGATGCTGCATCTAGAACAGCGACCATTACCAATGCTGGCGTCACGTTGAAGCTGAAGGATGGCAGCTCCGTTGCTACTGTGAACGGAAAGTCCGTTTCCGTGCCAGTCCCCTTGCAAATCATGGGCGACAGCCGGATGTACGTTCCGCTTCGCCTAGTCGCCGAGTCGCTCAAAAGCACTGTCGAGTGGAATAGCAAGCTGTACCGCGCATCGGTACGCCTGCCTTAAAAAGCAACAAAAAAGACAGCCTGTAAGTAGTAAACAACTACTTACAGGCTGTCTTTGCTAGTTAGCTTAGTGCAATCCCTCTAACGCAACGTCTGTGCGGGCTTCTTGATGCGCTACCGTCTTGCCGCGGCGCAGGAAGAGTCCAAGAACAATGCCACATATAGCAATCACCATCATGACTTTGAATGTATAGCCAAATGCATCAGGCGCTACGGAAATCATCGATTTCTGCATCTCTGCTGGGGAACCCACAGGAAGCTTTTGCTCTGTAATCAAAGTTGTCACGCGGGAAGTAAGAATCGTCACCACGATCGCAACACCGAACGAGCTGATAACTTGCTGCATAGCACTCGTCAACGATGTGACGCGACTGACGAGATCTTGCGGAGCTTTTTTGATCAAATGAGAATTGATTGGCATCATCATAAGACCCATACCTGCACCAGCCATAGCTAATGGTAAGATGAGATCCGTTCTTTGCGTAGCCAAATCCATGTGAGAATATTGGAAAATCGCTCCTGAAACTAACGTAAGACCAATAACGACTAACCATCGAACGCCAATTTTATCAAATAAATAACCACCAATTGGCATCATTAGACCAGACGCGATGGCTTGCGGGAACGTGGTCAACCCCGATTCGAAAGCGCCGAAACCACGCGCCTGCTGCAAGAATTGCGGAAGTAGGAAGATCGCACTGAACATACAGAATTGGATCACCCATTGAATGAATATACTGAATGAAAAATCGAACGATTTGAACACGCGCAGCTCAAGTAAAGGAATTTTCGCTTTCAACTCCACGATAACGAAAGCAATTAAAGCAAGCGCACCGACAATCATACCGCCAAGCGCTTTATCGGAAGTCCACCCAGAAGCACCTTGTGAGATCCCGTAAGATAACGATGCGAAAGCAATCGGGCCCAGAATCATCCCCGGCAGGTCAAAGCCAGCAACCTTTTTACGAGCTACAACAGGTAATTTCCATAATCCGAAAATTAAGCTAAAAATACCGACAGGCAGATTAATTAGGAAAATCCAGTGCCACGAGTGGTACTCAACTAACCAACCTGACAAGATTGGTCCAATGGCTGGTGCTAACAAAATAGGTACGCCTAGCATACCCATAACTTGACCGATTTTGTTAGGAGGACTAAGTCTGTATACATAAGCCATAGCGACAGGCATAACGAAGCCCCCGCCCAAGCCTTGCAGGATACGGAAGAAGATTAACATTTCAGCACTGTTAGGTGTCGCACATAAAAGTGACGCTATTGTAAATAAAAACACTGACGTTAGGAAGACATTCTTCGCGCCAAAACGGTCTGATAACCAACCTGCTAACGGAATTACTGCAGCGGATGCCAACATATAGCCCGTGACTGCCCATTGGATTGTAGGTAGATCTGTTTTGAAGTCAACCACCAACTTAGACAATGCAACATTCATTGCTGTCGTGTCGAGAATAACCATGAATATGCCCGTAATAATGGCGATTAGCGGCACCAGAATGCTCGTAAACTTAAATTCTGGCTCCGTTCCACCGGATACTGCTGTTTGACTCATTCCTAACTCCTCCTTAGACAATCTCTCTCTCATCGTGTTACAATATATGCGGGACAATTGTCCGCTACTTCATGTTACGGACAATTGTCCGCAAAGTCAAATGATTTTTTCATGGACGATCTCTCTATCAGGAGGAACGAATAGATGAAACATCCAGATGATCATAACCTTGTTTTTTGTGAATCCGCTAAGGAAGACATTTCACCAAGCAGCCGTCGTGGAGAACGTGATACAGAGTATCGCCGTCGCATCCTTGCTGCTGCTCGAACCCTTCTGGAAACGAATGATATAGAATCCGTTACTATGCATCAAATTGCGAAGGAATCCGGTGTGGGCCAAGGAACCTTGTACCGCCGCTATGCGAATATTGGCGATGTATGCAGCGATTTGATCAAGTCCACTACCACGCGATTTATTAATAATCTTGAAGAAAAATACGCAAGAGTTACGCCGGGCGGATCTGGGCAAGAACAGTTATCTGCTTGCATTCATGATGTTATCGATTTCGTCGATGAGAATGTCACACTCTTGTTCGTCATCTCCTCCATGCATGCGGACAAACGCAGCGTCAGCATTCACAAAAAGCCATTTTTTATCAGACTTCGTAATATTCTTGCGCCACTGATTCAACATTCCGTTCAGCATGGCGAGATCGCGGACATTGATGTCCCCTTAACGGTCAATACGATTCTGATTTCACTTTTTCCAGATCAATACTTGTACCATAAAGAAGTACTAGGATACACGAAGCAGCAATTTACGGACGGTATATGTCGACTTTTTGTAAAGGGAATATAAAGCTATGAAATCAGAAATGAATGCAAGCCAGCGTACCTTTTGGAAGAAATACATTGCTAAAGCGAGAATCGATGTCGACTATGCGGCATACACGAAGGTTCCGAAAAACTGGAATGACGAGAATCCTGCCTGTCCAGTAAATCGGCTGTATTTTATCATGGAAGGTGAAGGCTTTGTAAAAGTAGGCGATCAAACTTACTATCCACGGCCCGGCGAGCTCTACCTTCTTCCTGCTGGCAGTGACCAAGCCTATGGGACAATTAGTGATGATACCTTCGGCAAATATTGGTCCCATTTCACAGCGAAAATCGGGGATTTGGATCTCTTTCAGATTCTGCAAACCACACCTTCCATTGTCGTCAAGGATCCAGTAGCGCTTCAACAAACTTTTGAAAAGTTGATCGCCTATCGCCAAAGTGATGCCTTATCGGCTGAGTTCCGAGTTACTGGCATCCTACATGAGCTTATCGCAGAATTTATTGATGGCAATGCATCTGTGAAGCTGAATTTAGCAACAACACCGACCCACGAGAAAATGAATAGTGTACTGCGTTACATGGAGCAGCATATGGCGGATCAAGTTTCAATAGAAACATTGGCGCAGCTCGCGCATTATCATCCGAATTATTTCATCAACGCGTTCAAACAGTTTACGGGGTACTCTCCGATTCAATATATGAACCATCTGCGTTCGGAAAAGGCCAAAGATCTGCTCATGACCACGGAGCTAAATGTCTCCCAAATTGCCGATTCCTTCGGCATGGAATTGTCGTATTTCTCCCGTATGTTCAAGGAACAAACGGGGTTTAAGCCGACCGCATTCCGCGATTTGCGGCCGCGGTGAGTTATGGTTGCGGTTGTAAGGGGCCACGGGCGTTCGATGAGGACCATTTGGCGGCCACTTTATGATTATAAACTTGGCAAACGGGTGCCTGCGCAAATTTAACTGTAAAAAATGTAGGTAATTTCTTATAAAACTAGCTAAAAATCAATATAGATGGAAAACCTCCATCTATTATCTGGGGATCTTCTCCTTTCGTCGGAAAGCGCCGAAAATAACGGGATATTTTCCAGTTATTTCAATTTATCTAGTGATTTTGTGAGAAATAGCTGTACAATTTCCATCTTTTGTTGGATGCTACACACAAAGCCCCCACATCGAATCACCTTCGATGTGGGGGCTTTGTCGCTGCCTATCGGAACTAGGCGCTTACGGATAAAAAGCATTCTTTGCTGTCGTCGTTGGACACCAACGCGCGTTCAGCAGGAACTTAATGAGCGTATCCTTTGCTCGCTCTGTTCCGATGTAGTGGAGGGATTCCGCCGCATGGGCACGCACATAGCGGTTCTCATCATCCAAGGCGATTTCCAATTGGGGAATCGCTGCCTCGGCACTTGCCCCTAAGCGGGACAAGGCTAGGCTTGACATAAACCGTACCTGTGCACTCTCATCCTGCAGCGCCCCCGCTAAGCTGGCGACCACTTGATCGTGCCCGGTTTCCATGAGACCAAGGGCATCAACCACAGCACAGCGAATCGTCTCCGACGGATGCTGCATCAAATTCACAAGTGCAGGTACTACTTCGCTAGCAAGTCCCCTTAGTTCACCAAGTGCAAACACGGCATGCGCAATGACTTCCTCGGAATTCGCTTCCGCTCCCTCATTCGCACCCGCCAAAGCCGCAACCAATCCATCAACCGCATCACTTCCCGCTACAGATAAGCCATATGCAGCAATCCGCGACACATTTTTAGTATCGCTGTGAAGTCCTTGAAGCAATGCGTCCACGCCACTCTGTCCATTCGCCGCAAGCTCATAAGCAGCGTTAATCGCATCCGGCTCGAAGCTGCTCAATCCCGCTGCCAATTCTTTGATCCGATCTGGATCGGAAGCAAGGGTATTGGCGATGCTGCCGACTTGTCCAGACAGCCAATTCCACGACTCTTCCCACATCAGATCATGCTCTGCGATCGGCAATTGTAAACCCTCAGGCTTCCGCCATCCGCTCTCTTGATTATTCCAGCTTGGCGATTGCGGCATTTCGGTACGCATGAATTCAAACTTTAACATATAACGTGGCTGACCCAGCACATTCGGCGTAGACCGGTGCCATATATCATAATGAATCAGCGCAAAAGTACCCGCTTCCCCACTCGCCAAAACCTCTCCCGCTTGCTCATTTCCTTCAAAGGTTCTTGTTTCATAGTTTTGCGTTCCTGGCAGGATGCCCGTCGGTCCTAATTCCACAGGTGTATCCTGCGGGAAATACATGATCATAGCCCATTGCGGGTGATGATTGCGCATTCTTTTATAACCCCAATAGCTATCTTTATGCCAACCACCGGCTACGCTAGATGCATTGAAATGCCCATGCCGATGCGCATGCATCATATAGTTAGGCCCTAGAACACTGGTTAATGCACCAGTTACGACGGGATGATCGAATACTTTACGCAGCTCACGAATTCGAGGCAAAAGATTGTTGCCTGGATTGCCCTCTTCGGTATACACCGTGTTCAACTGTTCAACTAGACTTTCATGGAACTCACGTGGAAAATCGGTTTTGAGAAGTAAGCAGCCATTCGTAATAAATGATCTCATTTGCTCATCGGTCAATAATAAAGGCGCGTTGCTTTGCATTGTCTCTGCCTCCTTGGCATGTAAGAAATGTGTAATCCATGCCTTTATTATATGAATGATGCTTTAGACATTAAATAAACAATCTTAATCCGTACTAGCACAAAATTAAGGTGTTATTATCCACCTAGTTACACAGGGTTTGGTACAAAATCACCACCGCGACAGCGCTTCAAATAATTCAACGCGTGTACTTGTCCTGTCATCTCCAGCTCACCACGATACACAGGATCATGCCAACCTTCGATATCAATCGTGCCTTGATAACCGTTCTGACGAAGAATCGTAATGACGTCCGACCAGTTCGTATCTCCGAAGCCTGGCGTACGATGCCAGACGAATTCTTGACTCCCATGAACACCGTACTCCCGAACAATGTCCCATGCAATTGTCGCATCTTTCCCATGTACATGAAACACTTTATTCACCCATTTACGCAGCTGTGGGATTGGATCAATCAGACTCACCATTTGATGGCAGGGCTCCCATTCCAACCCGAGATGAGCAGACGGAACGGCATCAAACATCAAATTCCAAGCCGTCGGATTATGCGCAATGTTCCAGTCACCCGTTTTCCAGGTACCACCCATATCACAATTTTCAAAAGCAATACGAACCCCGCGATCCTCTGCTCTACGCGCAAGTTCGCCAAACACTTCTTTGAACTTAGGAATAGACTCTTCAATTGGGCGATCTGTAATCCGGCCTGTGAAGCCATTAACAATATCAGCGCCAAATAAATGTGCGTGATCAATTAATCGCTCCCAGCTAGCGAGTGTATCCCGATTATCCCCAGTGCCAGTAAGCGGATTACCAAAGATGCCAACAGCCGAGATGACAGCATCATGCTCGTCAACAATTTCAGCTACACGTTTAGCTGTTTCCTTCAAATCAATCTCACCTGTTGTTTGCCAAAAGGTCAGACTGTACGATTCGAAGCCATGCTTGGCAATCTGCGGAATAACACGAATCGCATCACCCCCACCGACTAAAGTTCCAATTCGAAGCTTACTATGCGCCATTGAAAATCACTCCTAATTTGGTGTAAAGTTAAGATATATTTGTATTATAGCTAGGATTATCCCTAATCACCCTATCCAATATTGCGCTATTTAAGTCTTATCTTGCATCTTCAAGAAATGAGAGGCGACCCGATGACCTATCCGCAAGATTTAAAAGAACGAACGCCGCTTTGGGACAGCAATTACCCAATACGTTTCTATAGAAACCGTCCTTCACATAGCGCGAAGGATGATACTATTCTGTATCTGCATTGGCATGAGCATTTTGAAATCATTGATATGCAATACGGAAAAGCAGTGTTTCATATTGATAGCAGGCCGTATGAGGTCGAAGCTGGTGACCTGCTTTTCGTCCCTGCTGGTGCTTTGCACGTGGGCTATAGCTTATCTGATGAGCCAATGGAATATGTAGCGGTTGTGTTTAATGCGTCCTTGCTGCGGATGGTAAACCCCGATGCTGTCTATGAACGCTACATTTTGCCCTTTCTTGACGGACGCGTACTTCCACCAGCCATGCTGAAAATCAAGGATGAACAAGCAGCCCCCTATCACCGAATCATTCGGGAATCGACAGCTGAATTTGAACAGAAGAATCCCGCATATGAGCTTGTGATCAAACTCAATTTCCAATTGCTATTCACCTTGTTATCGCGACAATTTCTGCCAGAGAAATTCGCTGCCAAGCCTGTTCCTGTTAGGCATACGGAAGCATTCAAGCCATTGATTCAGCAGATGGAAGCTCAGCTATCCGAGCCTCTTTCCGTGGAACAAGCAGCGCGAATTGTGAATCTGAATCCGTACCATTTTTGCAAAACCTTCAAAAAACTTACCGGACGCACCTTCATCGATTATATGAACTGGCTGCGGATCAATGAATCCGTCCGTTTACTTCGCGAAACCGAATGGACGGTTACGGAAATTTCAGAGCGAATTGGCTGCGGGAATGCGAACTATTTTACGAAAATGTTCAAGAAATATAAAGGCTTCCCCCCATCTGATGTTCGCAGAAATCTAGCCAAAGCGTAGCGACTTGAACTTCTCCAAAACAATTCTAGATAACATGGATGTGGATGTGAGCCAATGTTGGACGGAACGCAACTCTTGGAGCAAGCTGGCGAGTTGATTTGGCAGGAAAGCTGCGAAGTGGCCGAAGGAAAGCTTACGAAGGCTGAAATACTTGGTCAAACAGAGTTCAGTATTAATCGGATCGGACCAAGCTTATAGGATGGCTGGCATCACGTAGCAATAGACTGTGATAAAGTGGCAGGTACTTCCAGCCAGAACAAACAGGTGCCAGATGGTATGGTGATAGCGTAATTTTCGCCAGAGGAAAAAAGGGACACCCACGATATAGCTCATCAATCCGAGCCCGAGCCAAACAAACGCCATGTGGGGCAGTCGTACATATAACGGGACGATGAAGATCATCATGAAGGCTCCCATGCTCAAGTAAAACAGCAGCCCCCATGGCATAAATCGCCCAATAATGAGATGCACATATCGCACACCGCCGAACGCTAGCGCCCAAATGACGATGAGAAGTTCAATCGCCATGCGGCTGTGCCAAGTGATGAGCAGGAACGGCGTGTATGAACCTGCCATGGCGATGAATATCGCCGCATGATCCAGCTTTTCGAAGCGTCTCCCCCATCTGGGTGAGCGAATGCCATGCAGCAGCGTCGAGGACACATAGAGTAAGCAAAACGAAGCTCCGAAAACAACATTGCTCGCCGTGTATAACCAATCTTCAAAAAGCGCAGACCGCTGCAATAGCAAGATGAGCCCGTAGACGCTTAAACACACGCCAATTCCGTGGCTGACCGTGTTTAAGCGTTCTTCTTTTCGTGTAAGTCGATCCTCCATGAGCCGTGACACTCCTTTCGCGTGTATACCCTAGTTTTTCCCACGGAGGGGGTGCGTATGTATGGGTGATGGGGTGAGTGAGTTACTAGGCTTTTTCGAGTAACTTCACTCATTCAGCTCTCGAGTAGATGAGGTGTTGTGAAGCTGGTTATTCCAGCGTTAGAGTGTCAGTTGGAGTAGATGAGCCGCTGGGAAGCTGGTTTTTCCAGCGTTAGAGTGTTTGTTGGAGTAGATGAGGTGCTGGAGCACTCGAAACACAACTACCGCATCCTAAGAAAATAAAMACGCCGCTAGCTCCGGCAAAAGGAGGTAACGGCATGTGCTTCACGCATAAAAACTTTAATATCTTCAAAATACCAAATTCTTGGGTACTTAGCAAAACAAACATGCTTTTAAATGTAAGAAGTAAGTGGTAAGAAGTAAGTGGTAAGAAGTAGGCCCCCCCTCAATGCTGAGACCCTTCTTTCTGCTCCTTCTTCCTATGCACCAATGCAGCCAACTCTTTCCTATGCTTCAGCATGATCAGCAGCGTGTTCCCCAACCACACCCATAGCAGCACGGCGGCAGCATCCCTCACATACAGATAAACGCCCAAGAGCAGCATCCCGATCACCACCTGCTGACCATCAGCCTCCGACGATATGGGCTTCCATTTGTAGATAACCTTCATCCCACCTAGCATGACTGCCAAAATAACAGCCAAAGCAAGCGACACCTCGAACTGTGTCAATCCACTCCAAACGCCGAAGGTGACGGCGATGGCCTTGCCCCCTTTTCCACGTAAAAAAGGTGAAAAAGCATGCCCGAGGATTGGCGCAAGCGCAATTGGGATCAGTCCATACCCTGACATTCCGCCAACCTCAACGGCCAGTAATATGACTAAATACCCTTTAATAAAATCCAGCAAAACCCCGACAATGCCCAGCCGATAACCCGCCGCTTTCCATAAATTGAGAGCACCAGGATTGCCGTCACCGACACTCCTAAGATTTTTCCGAGCCAACCGACCTAGCCAGTAACTAAACATGAGCGCACCCGATATAAAAGCACAAAGCGTCCAAACGATGATCATTGCTCTCGCCTGCTTCCTACTTTGACGTGCCGTCCTTTCCAGGCCACATGTCCCAGAAATACGACCTGATACACCGAGTACAGCATGACCATAATGAAAAATAACGTCGACACTACATGCAAGACAGGCATAACAATGCCAAACATACCAACGTATTTTACAAAATAAAAGAGCTGTGCCATGTAAAGTAGGTAGCCGATTAGAAGCGGAACGCCCCATGAGGTTGATAGGAAAAAAGGGAAAGCTGATGAGAGGATCAGCCCAATGACCCAAATCGCGGTTAGCGTGAGTGTGCCTGCTTTTATCTTAGACGTACTGAGTACAGCGCCTTTGCCGAAGCCTTGGATCTGGCTTTTTAACCCCTGAGGATACATGCGGAAAGAAACCAGCCCATAGCCGATAAAATTGTTCACCGGGATGCCTGCCCTAGCATAAGCACCGCCAAGATTCAGATCGTCCAGCATTTCCGACTTAATGCCTTCATGGCCCTTGATTGATTCATAATCTTCCCTTGTCGTTAAAATACAGGACCCATAGAGGCCCTTCTGTGCATTATTATTTTCAAAAGGAGATGTAAACGCGTATACGCCAAGCACGTTGAAGATAAGCGCCAGCCTCTCTCGTAGATTCTCCGTATAATGGTAGGGTACAATGGATAGGACTCCACCTAATTTATTCCGCGCCTTCACCAAACATTCTAAAGCTCGAGGTGCAAAGCGAATATCTGCATCCAGGAAAGCAATGAGATCCCCCGTCGCATGGGAGTAGCCATTCCATACAGCCCAGTTTTTGCCCGTCCACCCGTCAGGCAGCTCCGGATTCGAAATGACTGTAACCCCATAGCTTTCCGCGATTTCTTTGGTTTGGTCGATCGAAAAATCATCCACGACGATGATTTCATAGGGCTCCAATGTTTGAATTTTAAGCGAGTGAAGCAAATGAGGTAGATTGTCCGCTTCATTTCTAGCCGGAATAATAATAGACAGCTTAACATCATTCATAGCTTGATCCGCGCTGCGTGGTATCACATGTCTCCTGAAAATCACGAAACCAGACAGACAGCCGAGTATACATAGTACTAGAAGCGCCATCCTTAGAACTCCTCCTTCGCATCCCGTTGTCAACGGATCCTGAACGAGCCCATTTTTCGATCCGGTAATACAGGCTATATAAATGTATATGAACCATCAATCGCTCTTCATGCGAACAATTCACTCGGTATGTTATAATAATACTTATCACCTTATTGGAGGCATCCTTACTTATGAAAATTTTTGTCATCCTCTCGTTTGATGGGGAAACACTTGAGAATGTTTATGTCGGTCCGGACGAGGACAAAGCGCTTGCGTTTAAGCCGGCTATTTTTGAGAATTGCGATGCACTCTTCGTGGAGATTTGGGAAGACGGGGAAAAGACCGATGATTTCCGTCTAGAGGAAAATGAAGATTTGGAAGAAGACGATGATGCAGTCGAGGATTTTGATCAAAATGAAGATGAGGATAATGAGGAAGAAGTGAAGTAATCCTTCCCACTACATAGAATAGAAAGGTTGATCACATATGGATTACGCGTTCGCCATTCAACCAGCTGCGTTTACTCGTTTTGAAGATGAGTCCGAGCTGATCGATCAGTGTAAAGAATGGGGTTTAGTTTCGGAAAAAGCGGTAAAATCGAAGGCCTTTTTCTATAAAGGTAATAGCCTGAATGTTGCTTGCACGATTGTTGGCCTAGTGGATCCAATGACTGCTGTCATTGAATTGGATACGAAGCAGCTGCACTGCATTCATCCCTCTTATTTGAAGGAAATGCAGGCGGCGAATTATAGCCAGCGGGGTGCTGCGTTTGCTGAAGACGCTGCTTTAGTGGACGAGCTTGAGACTGCTGAGCCGGAGGAAAAGCCGGCAAAAGCGGTTAAATCAGCCAAGGTTGAAGTTGTCGCTGAGGATGGGCAGGCTGCTCCTGCTGAGAAAGCGCCTGCTAAGGAAAAAACGAAAAAAGAAAAAGCCCCTAAGCTGGAGCTTCCTGAAGAAAAAGTAAAAATGAAGGCAACCGTTACGGAGTTTACGACAGTGCCGAACAACTTCTCTGATACCGATGATGAGGTCATCATCTATGAAGCTGTCTCCATACTGGAGCCAGCGATCGAAGTCGGAACTGCCTGGTCGAGCCACAGCGCAACGCTCAAAAAGCTCGAGCTCGCGGTCGGCGACATCGTCACGTTCGAGTGCAAAATCGTTGCTAAGAAGCTGAGCAAGCATCCGGTTCCCTATAAGATCAACAATCCGGGTAAGATGCAGAAGGTAACGGAGTAAGGATTTTATAGAACTTTTGAGACTTCAGCCCTGTGGGGGCTGAAGTCTTTTCTTTCTGTCCACTACATAGGAAACAATCAAGGTATACAGTGGAAGCGTCCATAGGAATACCGCAAAATGTATATATCGTTCAACAGTGACTCCTACAATCGTTGCACACAGAATAGCTAACAAGTTCCAAGGCACCAAGGCAGAAAAAATGAGAGGTGCATCCGCCACCACGCGTGATAAATGCCCCTTGGGGAATTTCCGCTCCCACAGCGGCAGCAAATTGCGCCCAGTCATCATGATCGGAAGTGTCTGCGTACAAGCCAGCAGTGCCAGAGCTAGTCCGAATAAACCAGTACGAACAGTAGCAGTGCCTTGGGATGATGAAGTGCCAAATAAGCTAATCATATAAGGCTGCATAACTCTTGTTTCTTCCAATATACCGTTATAGGCGCCAGCAAGTGCGATCAAGATAATTAACCCTATCATGCTGGACACTCCCTTGCTGTGCAAGGATGGCAACTGCTCCGCAGAATACCCGTTCCACAAATGATCCAGCCATTGGTAGGCATCGACGCCTTGAATAAGCGTTCCCAACACGATACTGATACCAATGGAAAAGAGGAACCCGTACCGGGTTTTGAATCGCAGCAGGATTGTTCCTAGAAGTACAGCAACCGGCAGCCATAGCCAAAGACTGTAACGAAATTGCGACGCATAAACAACCGAAATTAACGAGCCATTCGACGCGCTGTCAAGCGATACAGCGCCCTTCCAATCTCCTCTTAAATCCTCTATCACAAAGAATGCGAGCGCGGTTACGAAAGCTAAGATCGTCGTTGGCAGCAGATAACGGAGTTGACCTTTGACCGTCATACCAGTAGAGGATGCGACAAGCTGATTCGCACTCGAAAATGGCGATGTTCGGTCTCCGACAAAAGCGCCGGATACTAGTGCGCCGGCTATCAGCGGGAGTGGGATATTTAGCAGTGCTCCCATCCCTATTAGCGGTATACCTACTGCGCTTAATGTGCCCGTAGACGTACCTAAAATCATAGATATGCCTGCTGCGAAAACAAAAGAAAAGCTGACAAAAAAAGCGGGATTAAGCAGGCCCAACCCCGTATCAATCAGATATGGAATGGTTCCACTTGCAGTCCATGCAGGGATTAATAGCCCAACGAGCAGTAAAATATACATGACTTCCTTGGTATGCTGTATACCAGTTATCATACTGTGCACAAGTGTCCTTACAGGCACTCCTTTCCGCAAAGTTATTGCAATCAATACCGCTAAACCGAATACAAATCCAATAGCCAACGGAATGCGAAACAAATACGCGGCACCCAGACCTAAAATCGTTGTAAATATCGTGATGCTAAGGTGGAATGGGGTAAATCTCACGTCAATTCTCCTTGATCGTTATACGCCTCGTCGAGGCTTTCTAATTAAATCCTGCTCTCTAAGCATAACGAAGAAAGCAGTCGATCACAAGATCGACTACCTCCTATCACATCAGATGACCAAGCCGCTCCAAGAATATTTCTGTTGCCAAAGGCACTCCGCAAAAGCGCACCTTCATGCTACAATATGGCATATAGAAAGGTGCTGATGAAATGTCTCTACACCCGAGTATCCTGCAACCTGTAGAAACGATTGGAATGCTTCAGGATTACCATTTTCCACCTTATATCACATTAGCTCATATGTTTCATGCTCCACAGGGCTGGGCGATACGCAATCGGGAGATGACGCAGTTTATCTTGCAGTATGTGGTTGATGGTTTTGCCCATTACCCTGTTGGCGATAACCCCTACGAGACGCACCGTGGCGATCTCTTATTTCATCGCCCCAACGAGCGTCATTCCATTATTAAGGCTGATCACAGCCCTTATGTATGTATTTCGCTCGTCTTCCACTTCGGAACGTCAGCGTTCCCGTATGAGGAGCTCTTCAAGCACAAGCATCTGCTCGGCAATTTCGCGGATCATCCGGTAGAAACGATGCTTTCGCAGCTTGTTACGCATTATCGCCAGCCTGGGCTTGTGCATCAGATGCATTGCCAAAGCTTGCTCATCCGCATTCTTGCCGAAGTCGCACAAGCCTTCGAATCCGGTACAACACGCACCAAAACAGACGCGCTCACCATGCCGAAGCTCGTCTTAATTAAGAACTATCTCACGGAGCATTACAGCCGAGAGATTCAGATTAAAGAGCTGGAGGACGTGTCAGGCCTCAGCAAAAACTACATATTGAGTCTATTCCGCCAGCACGTCGGGATGTCGCCTATGCAGTATTTGACTTGGATCCGCATTAACAAAGCGAAGGAGCTGGCCATCCACAGCAGCCTCTCCTTCAGTGAAATTGCGGATCGCATCGGCTACTCCGATGTCCATACCTTCGGACGTATGTTCAAGAAAAAAACGGGGCAAAGCTTAACCCAGTTTTGTGCGAATTTGATCTATTCCTAACCGCGCCAATAATCCTCATGCGCATATCGATACGTCTTCGGCGTCTGTTTCGCGCTAATCGCGAATGCACCTTGCGGTTGATACACGTACGGAGTTTCACCCGATGTATAATCAGCTTCCCCACGCTTTTCAATACAATCAACGAGCATATGTTGCTTTAATGCAAGATACTCCAACGTATGCGGGCCGAACTCGGCTTCGATCTCACCTGGACGGAACTCGTAATATACGGTGCGGCGAAGCGCATTCCCATCTCCCTCTGGAGAGCCATGAAGCAGCTGGATGTTATGGAAAATCACATCACCAGGATTCATAGGAACAGGTACTGCATCGCTGACTTCGAAGCCTGGACGAGCGCAGCGTTCCTGGGCAACCTCTGTCGCCMAATGGTTACTTCCCGGTATGACCCACAAGCAAGACTTCAGATCTGCCTCATCCAAATAAAAATCAACATTAAAGATCGGCCGCGAATCTGTACAGCCTTCTGGCACCGCAGCATCCCGATGCCAAGGCACACTGGCTGCTTGGTTTGGTATTTTCACAACTAAGGAATCCCAGGTCGGAATGAAGTTCACCCCTTGAATCTTGGCAACAGACCGCAGGATAAACGGATGAGCCAGCAAGGCTTTATTCGCTTCTTGCTTATCGATGATATATTCCGTCCGCCAATATTTGCGATCACCATTTTTCCTCACGCGGTACTTATAATCTTCATCATCGCTTCCAGCCATCCCGATTTCAACGGCTCTCATCGTTTGCTCCTGCAGAAGTCGCAACTCCTCCCCGACCACAACATTACGGATGATTAGAAAACCATTATCCAAGAAAAACTGTGCTTGTTCATTCGTAATTTCAGACTGCAGGAAAGCATCGGCATCGGGTATCTGAATCTCCTGTTGGCTCATTAGAACAACCTCCTCAGATTTCTTTCATACCTTTACTTTACTGCAAGCAACACCGAAAATCTTTAGTCTAAACAGGCATTATGGTTGCCGAAAGCACACTGTCCACTCTGATATTCCTTTGGCGTCATGCCGACTGACTTTTTGAACAGCTTTGTAAAATAAACAGGATCCGAATAACCCACTAAAGATCCCACCTCATACATTTTAACATCCGGATAATCCTCCAAAATATGCTTGGCCTTCACGATACGCAGATCCGTCACATAGTCAGTGATCGTTTTGTTCGTTTCCTTTTTAAACAATTTACACAAATAACTCGGATTCAATCCCACTTTAGCAGAAAGCTCATTCAGCTCGAATGCTTGATTGAGATCCGATTCCAGCATGCGAATAACATCCGCAATAATTTGCTTTTTGTGCCCCTTTGGCTCCTCAGATATTCGCTCAACGGCTTCCTGTCCAGATGCATGGAACACCGATAAACGCTCCCCCACTCGCTTCAAAACTTGAAATAAATCCTTCTTATTCACGGGCTTCGACAAATATTCTTCCACACCGAACCGTATGGCTTGACGAGCATATTCGAATTCATTAAATCCACTTAATAAAATAATATGAGTATCCGGATATTCCGCTCTTGTTCTTTCAATCAGCTTCATCCCGTCCATCATGGGCATTTTGATATCGGTGAGGAGTACCTTACAATCCCCCGCTTCCCAGCTACTCATTTTATCCATCGCTTGAATGCCGTTTGCGCATAAGCCCATGATCTCAATGGGGAGGTCCATCGCTTCGACCATAGCCTGCAGCCCCAATCGAATACGCTGTTCATCATCGACTATTAACATTTTCATCGTCAAATTAAGCACTCTCCTTCCAAGCTTCCAGTACAGGCAGGACAATGGTTACCGTGGTACCGACATCCAATTCACTGCTCACTTGCAAGCCAAACGGGGCTCCATATTGTAAAAAAATACGCTCATTCACATTGGCAATACCAATGTTAGAACGATTCTCTTGCTGCAAGCCTAGCATCGCATTTCGAATAATTTTCAGCTGTGACTCTGCCATCCCGCATCCATTATCCCTAACGGTAAAATAGATCGCCTGCTTATCCTCGTAGGAACTAATGGTGATGAGACAATTTTCCTCTTTCATTTCAAAACCATGCAGAATCGCATTCTCTACGATCGGCTGAAATAATAGCTTAATAACGGGGTAGGTCAGATGCGCCTCGCTGATGTTCAGCCCGAGCTGTATATCCTTGGAGAATCGAAAATTTTGCAGTGCCAAATATTTCTCCAAATGATCCAACTCCTTATGAATCGTCACCTGATCCGTCCCTCGCAAGATGCCATACCTCAGTAACTCACCCAAATTGTAGGTCATTTCCGAAATCTCGTAATCTCGCTTTACTTCTGCCGTCATGCGAATCACTTCCAACGTATTGTAAATGAAATGGGGATTAATTTGATGCTGCAGCGACCTCAGCTCAGCCTCTCGTTTGCGATTTTGCGTCTGATAGACTTCTTCCACCAATTCATTAATTCTTCTAATCATATTATTAAAATGCTTCGCTAGTATGCCAAACTCGTCCGAGTACTTCACCGGTATTTGAACGTCTAAATTCTCTTTGTTGACCTGCTTCATCGTCCGCATCAAGGTCCTTAAGGGCCGCGTCAACGCGATCGCAATAATAGCTGATGTAACTAAAGCAACTGTAATTGAAAGCAATACGAGAATCATCGTGAAATCCCGCGTTACCCTTGTTTCCTCCGTTAAATGATCCACTGGGATGAGTACAATTTGCTTCCAGCCCGTCACTTCGGAGGTCGTGTATGAGGTCAAATACGTCTTCCCTTCTATCGTCACCTTAAAGCTTCCTTGTGCCCCAACCGCTTTCTCAACAAGCTCATTGCTAGCTACATTCGTAGAAATCCATCTCTGCTCGCTATCATATATGACCGTATTCTGGTCGTCGATTACCATAGTTCGGCCTTTGGTTACCTCATCCAATTCACGCACCGCATCAGCGATGACTTGAATTCTAGAATCAAAAATGATCATCCCGATGCCTTCCAAAGAGTTCGTATTTTTCAACTCACGTGCAATGGAGAAGTAATATTTGTCCGTTTTCCCCACCCTAATTTTCTGTGTGGAGATCACAATGGAGGAACCTTGTGCGTTGCGCACTTGTTGACGCAAATCCACGGCTTGCTGCCGGATGTCAGATCGGATCGTATCATTTTTCGTGCTATCGTACATATTGCCGTAGTTATCGAAAATATACACAGACTCCGTATCATTCTTCAAGCTGTTCAAGCCTTTCACAAAGTTCTGGAGGCGGTTATTTTCTTCCACCGTTTTGTTGGGATTGGCTAAGGATTCCTGAATATCCTGCATATAAATTTGACTGCCTGTCACGCGCTTGATATCCGAAACATACTGATCCACCCGCTCCAAAATTTTCTGTGAAATCTGGTTCACATAGACGGCCGTATTCTTCTCTATCGATTTGGAATAGCTGGAGTAGGAGATCATTGAGATGGCTACAATCGGTACCGTAATTAAAATAACAAAAACCGTAATCAGTTTTTGAGTCAATGATAATCGCACAATCCAATGCCAAATTTCGCTTAGCACAAGAAGTTCCCCCCAGCTCTTTCGCAGGTATGTAAGCCTTTTCTTTTTAAAATCCAAGAAAACCCATGGCTCCTAGGAAAGGGCCTTGGGTTACTATTTCGACTCGAGCGCAGCGGTGTCCTGCCAGCTTTTCATTTCACAGAACCATTCGTAATGCCAGAGAAAATGTACCGCTGTAGGAACAAATACAGCACGACCGTCGGAAGTAAAATGATGAGAATTGCCGCACAAATCAATTGCCATTCGGCACTGTTCGTGCCAGTGAATTTCATCAAGGTGGTCGAGACTACGCCCAGCTTCTGCGAAGGCATATACAGATATGGCGTGTACATATCGTTATAAATCGAAATGGTTTTCAAAATAATAACCGTCGAAATTGCCGGTGTTAAGAGCGGTACGATGATGCGGTAGAAAATCCCGTATAAGGATAAGCCCTCGATCATCGCATTCTCATCTAATTCATACGGGATATTGCGAATAAACTGAAGCAGAATGTAAATTTGCACAACATCCGCACCAATGTACAAGAGTACAGGGGCGAAATGCGTATTGAATAAGCCCAACCATTTGATAATGGAGAAAATCGCCACCTGCGTCGTGATGACTGGAATAATCGCTGCCCCGGTGTATAGCCCAAGAATGAGAAAGCGTCCTGGGAATTTGAAGYGCCCGAGCACATAAGCAACCATTGTCCCCATGACGATGTTCCCTAGCAAGGATAAAGCGATCACTATACTTGTGTTCAGAAATGCCTGCCCCAGATTCCCCCGCTCAAATACGATGCGGAAATTTTCAAAATTAAGAAAGGAGTTCGGCAGTGAAAACGCACTGGATAAGCCATATTCTTTGCTTCCCTTAAAAGCATTTACGCACAAGATATACAAAGGGAAAAAGATAATCAGGCTTGCGAAGGACAAAAGCGCATATTTCACTGTCGACGTGATCGGTCTTGGTTTCATGGTGTCACTCCTCCTTTCCTCCAACAATTCTACGTTGTGCGGATACTACGATAATGACAACGATCATCAGTAGAACACTCATCGCCGAAGCGAGTCCAAAGTTATTATATTGAAACGCGGTCTCCACTGTTTGCTGAACATACGTTTTACTTGCAGCCAAGGGGCCGCCTTTTGTGAGGACAAAGGGTAAATCGAATACTTCCAAAGCCCMAATCACAGTCAGAAACAGATTAAGCTCGATAATTTTCCTCATACCGGGTAATGTGATATAGCGAAGCACTTGGAATCTCCGTGCACCGTCCATTTTAGCAGCTTCATATAAATCTTCGGGTAGTGATTGCAGCGCACCCAAGTACACAACCATATTGAAACCCATGAACTTCCATGCAGAGATCGAAGCAAGTGATACGTTGACTAGCCCAGGTTTACCTAACCAAGAAATGGGTTCTACACCTAGCAAATTCAGAAAATAATTTAAGGAACCCGTATTCGTATCAAATACATAGCCGAACATAAACGCGACCGCAACGCCATTCATGATATAGGGGAGGAACAGCACCGTACGAAACATATTACGACCTTTCAACCTACTGTTTAACAGCACCGCGAAGAAAAAAGCAACCACGTTTTGTACAATCCCGCCGACAAAGTAAGCCACATTATGAAGGAACACATAGAAAACTTCTAGGTTCCCCATAATCTCTTTATAGTTTGAAAATCCAACCCACGCTTTGACTGGAGTTAATCCGTCCCATGACGTAAAGCTTAGGTAAATGAGCCTCATGGCCGGATAGTAAGTAAATGTCAGCAGTAACGCGAGTGGCACAAGTAGAAAAGATAATATCAAGGTCATTTTTTGTTGTTGGTAGCTCATCTCCATACCTCATTGCTCTTTTAATTTGAAAAAGAGGACTGAATGCATTCAAAGTCTCATTCAGCCCTCTTACGCCTATCGATTACTTACCGAGTGCTTTCTTCGCTTCTGCCCATTTCTTGTTGTATTTATCAAATACTTTAGCCACATCCGTTACCGCAACCTCTTGCGCGATATCGTTGAGATCGATTTGTGCTTTGTTTTGGATCGCCATCGCGTCACTGTTATCTGCAGCAATTTCTACGAAGTTCAGGTCTTTCGTAGCCAAGAAGTCAGACAATTGCGTGACAGAGGACTTCTTATCCTTCAAGGATGGAATGAAGCCAGCGAAATCATCATAGCCCGAATCCTCAATTAACCATTTAACGAAGGCTTTGGCTGTTTTCAGGTTTTTGCTGTTTTTGCTAACTGCATAGAAATAATCAGGTGTCATAAGCGTAGTCAGCTTGCCAGAATTATCGAAAGGCATTGGGAAGAAGCCAACATTTGCGCTCTCTGTGCCATTTTCAATGACTTGTGGGATGACCCAGTTCGGCAATAGGTACATCGCCATTTTGCCCGATGCGACATCCTTCTTGGACTGTTCCCAGTTCGAGGAGTTGATATCTTTCTCCGCGTACCCTTTACTGATCATGGTTTTGAGAATGCCGAGGGACTTAGCGAATGCTCCATTCGGGTCAAAAGCGTTCTCCTGCTTAATGCGATCATTCCAGAAATTCGGATTACCGGACATCGCTACAGCAACGTGCTGCCATGTGTATAGCGGCCATTTGTCCTTGTAGTTGGTTGCGAGTGGCACAATCCCCTTCGCTTTCAGCTTCTCGGATGCAGCGTAGAATTCGTCCAGCGTCTTCGGAAGTGCTGTAATACCTGCATCTGCGAAGGCTTTCTTGTTATATACGATCCCTGTTGTAGAACCGCCTGTTACGAGACCATAGGTGCCGCCGTTCGCTGTTTTGTAGTCTTTAAAGCGGATTTTATCATTCAGACCGAGATCATCCAGCGGGGCAAAATAATCAGGAAGCTGTGTATTCGGAATGTTCGGAATCAGAACAACATCCGGCACTTCTGCAGTGGCCAAGCGTAATTTGATCGCGGCTTCATAATCCTTCAGCGCTTCGAACTCTACGTCCGCATTCGGAAATTTCTTCTTGAACGCTTCACGATATTCTTTCAGCTTCGTATCAATTAAGTCTGTGCGGTTCGTCGCGAACACGATTTTCCCTTTAATATCATCATTCGGATTCGCTGCTTTTGGTGCTTCTGTCGCTGCTGCAGCCGTAGGTGCTGCTGATGCCTTGGCTTCTGGTGATGGAGTAGCCGTCGTTGTCGTTGAATCCGATCCGCATGCTGCAAGTAAGCTTGCTAATAAACAAATCGATGTTGTAGCGACTAATGTCTTCTTCATCCTATTTCCCCCAATGAACTAGTTTGTGTAGCGCTTACATTTTTATTATAAAACGTCCATACCCCGAGTAAAATGGCACGCATTTGTTTTTCCTTGTACTGTATTTCCACTTTTCGATGAAAATCGGGGGCCGAAGTCCCCGATTGATTTAGTTTACGACATTGAGCTTATGCAGCAGGTTATAGAAGACTACAGCAGCTTCCGCACGTATGGCAACGGCTTGCGGTCGGTAGGTTCCGTCTGGATTACCGCTCAACAAGCCTGCGGCTGTTGCTAGACGAATCGATGCCTCTGCCCAGGAGGATACACTAGCAGCATCTGTGAATGTGAGTGTTGCAGCAGGCTTCACCATTTGATTCAGCTTCGTTAGTGCCAGCGCTCGGCTGAGCATTACGGCCATCTGCTCTCGCGTGATCGTCGCATTCGGTTCGAAGCTGTGGTCTTCAAAGCCATCAACCAAGCCCAGAGCATGCGCAGCTTGGATCGCGGATGAATACCAATCTTGTGCTCCTACATCGGTGAAAATGGCTGAGGAGGCATTAGCCGGCACAATCCCTATGGCTTTTACCAGCATCGTCGTAAACTCCGCTCTGGTGACGGGACGATCAGGCGCAAATGTGGTATCCGTGATTCCAGTCAACAGGAACTTCGAAGCCAAGGTATCAATTGCCGATTTGGCCCAGTGGTTGGCAGGCACATCTGTAAAGGATGCTTGATGCGTCATAATCGCATAAACGCTATTGCCATTTCTGGTGATTGTGGCTTCTTGTACGCCTTCATGTGTCTGGAAGGACGCTGGAACGAACGTCAACGTACCTGTTGCTTCGTCGAACACCACGACTGTGGCTGAACTCAGATCGGCGGCGCCATCCGTGATGATGCTTCGATTAATGAAGAGGGAGCCAAAGTTGTCAATTTCGGTTTGCAGACCACCACTCGTTACAAGCAGTCGGAATGAAACAGGTATCCCAATAAGCGTCGCCCCTTGCTTATCAGCTGCTTGGCGAACTAGTTCCGATAGTGATGGTGAGACAGGTGTGATAGCAACATGCAAGGCTGCATCGCTATTGCTAGTGCCGAGCGCTTTCAGCACTTCTGGATTCGTTAGCATCGTGAGCGGAAGCGAGTATGAGCCAATATCGCTTTTGAGCGTCAAGACTTTGCCTGCTAAAGCATCCGGGTTAGCTGCAAGCACATCTGACCATACACCGGTTGGGATCACGATTTCGTCGATCTCGGAGGAGCTGTACATCAGAACAATTGGCTTATCCTGCTCCTTCGTTCCCAGGAGATCCAACGCCTTCTTCAGCTCATCTTCTTGAATGATCGCTTGGTGCACGGACTTCCCATTACTGTCAGTCAAGGTTTGAATTTTCAATGATTGTTCTTTCAGTTCGATTTGATTGTCTTTTTCAACAACGCCTGGTGCTGGAAGGATGACAGTCGGCGTTTGTGGATTTGGATTTGGATTTGGATTTGGGTCTGGGTCTGGATTAGGATCCGGATCAGGCTCTTCACCAGCTTTGTAAACTTTAATCGTATCGAAATACAGTGAGCCTTGGGTGAGCGCCCCGGTTGCTCCTTGGTTCACATAAATCGAAAACTCTTTAACCGCGTCAAGATCGATGATATCATCACCGTTACTCCAAGACGCTTTCGTAAACGTATTAAATGGCAACGTCAACACACCTGATTTGTCATCATCTAACGTAATATTGGATTCCCATGCTGTACCGTTTGACTCTAAGAATTGAATAACCAATCTATTGTTGGAGGCATCCTTTTTCAACCATAAACGTATGCCTTCATACTCGCGCCAATCCAATTCTCCGAGTTGTTTGTTTACCCCAGCAAAATCCGACGATACGAGCTCATAGGAATACTTGCCTCCGTATGGGCCAGCTTCCTTATGATCACTAACTGGTGTCAACGTGACGTCTCCACCCCACGGGTTCGTCGTGTAAATCCCGCCTGAGACGAGCTCCCCGCCGCCGTAATAATCAAAATCATCAATCGTCGGCACGAGATCAACCGCAATGGAATCGATATAGATGGTATTCGCCTCCGCTTGCCCTACTCCCTTGTTAACGAAAATGGCATAGGAGGCAATTTCAGCACGATTAAGCTTTCCGTTCCCTGTGGACCAGGTTTTATTTCGTGCGAATCCGCCAAAAGGAATTTGAATAACACTTCCTTCGGTAGAAGCTATCGTCGTTTGTGCTTCCCAAATATCGCCATCCTTTTCGGTCATTTGGAACGTAAGTCCATGTCCTGCTTTGCTGGATTGCAACCAGAAGGATAGCGCATTACCACCGCCAGCTATGTTGAGATCACCTAATGTACGTTTAACACCCGCATAGCCCTTCTCATCTGTCAGTGTGTAGGCAAGTTTAAGCGCGTGACTTCCTGCTTGTTTGGTTACATTTTCCAATGAAGCCGTTATATCGTCTCCCCACTGATCTTTCACGTAATCTGCCCGCACCGTTGCATCACTGGAATAGAACTCATAGCTGTCAATCTCACGAAGCGAAGCAGCTTGAATATCATCTACATAAAGTGTACCAACTACATTGCCGATCGATCCTCGATCTACATAAATGGAAAACTCTTTCATGGATGAGAGTTCAAGTATTCCATCAATGGTCACATTTTGCCATCCCGCCAAATGAAAGGCGCTTAATGGAATATTTATAATATTCCCATCCGTATTGTCTAGGAACAATTTGGCTTCCCAATACTCGCCGCTGGCGTCCTTCATTTGAATCGTAACTCCGCGTCCCGCTTCCCCTGACTTCATCCATAGCTGGACACCATTATGCGCCGACCAATCTGCACCTCCAACGGATTTGGTCATGCCAGCATATCCTTTGGCTGCCGTCATCTCAAAATCGAGCTTGAGGCCATGCGCTCCTGATTGTTTGTTCTCAGAATCAAGTGTCACCGTCATTGGATCGCCACTCGTATTACGTGAGTATTGTGAACGAAGCTTTGTATTATCATCACCATAGTCTTCGAACGTATCAACGACAGGCGACTTATACAAGCGGAAATCATCGAGATATAATGTTCTCTCTACATTTTTTGTTCCATCAATATTTATACTAAATGTCGTGATAGATGAAAGATCAACTTGGTTATTACCTGCTTGCGGATTCGAGGTTTTCCACCAGTCAGCCACATAAAACTGATTAAATGGCAATTTAATAAGCTGTGGTTCACTACCCGACACACGAAGATCTTTCTTCCAGACCTCACCATTCGTTGCACTTCCTTCATTGAACTGAATGGTAATACCTGTTGCTTCTTCAGCAGGCAAAACCCAGAACGAAATCCCACTGCTGCCAGACCAATCGGTGTTAGTAATGGCCTTCTCCATTCCACCCCAGCCTGCACTCAGGGATGAAGTTAACTCCAAGCCGTAATTGCCATCAGATTTATGAACATTATCCAAAGACAGCTCAAGTGGTGATCCCCATTGATTCACCGTATAAGCACTGCGTAATGTGCTATCAGATCCAGTATAGCTTTCGAAATTTTCGATCACATCACTTTTAGTCATGACAGGAGGGTCCAATTTCTCCGATCCTACGCCAATTTGGATGCGTCCAACTTGTGGATTCCAAGTTTGATCCGCAAATTGACTAGGCACTAATGGGAAAATAATTTTCACGTATTTCGTTCCCTCTGGTAACGTATAGGCCGTGTAAACCATACGACTCCAAAATCCTTCTCCAGGCACCTCATTAACAACGACATCATTCACGGAGGTGTAGTTCTCACCGTCTGGTGATGTTTGGAAGGTGAAATCTGGCAACCGATACTTACTCGATTCTTGCCGAGCATAACTTGTCATGATGAAGTAATTCATATCACCAGCTGTATGATACACAAATGATTCGGCATTATTCGCAGTTCTCTGAAGCCGCTTTACATCATTGCCGAAATACTGCGGGTTGTCAGAAGCGATTCCCAGATTAGCCGAATGATCCTCCATTTTCAACATATTGTTCATTTCATCTGTCAGAACACCGTTGGTAATCGCAATATTCGTAATTGGATCTTTATAGATCAGCGATTCGCCACTCGTATGGTTATATTCGATTTCGACATCCCCGAGTTGTGCCAGTCCATCGCCTTCAGGGAAGGTTACTTTAAAGTACTTTGCATCTGCTGGTAAGCTGTCTGAGTGATACACAAACTTGCTCCATTCGCCGCCTCCAGCATCCGTTCTCTCTACCTGCAACTCGGTGTATGTAGTTCCATCCGCAGACGTCCAGATCTTAAACTCACTAGTCGGATGCTCCATATTACGGAATGTGGAAACCTTCAGGGATAACGCCTTCAGTTCCGTCGACGACGTTGGTGTTGATGGAAGCGCATAGGCCACGAATTGGTAAACTGCGTTCGGTTGTAACTTGAGTCGATAATGATCTCCGCCAAATAACGCTGGGTTCAGGTCATCCGTCGTAAATTTCAAATCTGTTGAGAATTGATACATTTTGCTGTAGTCAATGAGTTCATCCTGTATCGCGTGCTTGGCGATAACAGGTCCAAGAACAGGAGAATACGTCGATTCACCAACTGTATTTCTCGCCTTCGTACGGTAATAATACGTCGCTCCTGTAACCGAAGTCATATCATCAAATAGATCCGTTTTGTAAGCGTCATAGACCTGAGCGCCGACAGTATCCCAAGGACCATTCTCATTGACAGAACGTTCTACCGAATAAGAAGTTGCTCCTGTCGATCCCTGCCATCCGATACGAGAAACGGTGTCAAACGGCAGCATAACAGGTGCTTTGGGCAAAGGCAACGCTGGCATCGTTAGTCCGCGAATTTTATAAGCTTTTTCACGTAGTAAACTTAACACCGACATTTCCTCGAAGCCTTGTTCGCCAGAAGGGAAACCAGGCCATTTGTAAGCTTCATAGAACGTACCGCCGTATGTGCCTTCCGTATGTCGGAAGAAACCGCCGTCCTCACTGTGATAACGCAAGCTCCAGATCAGAGCACCGCTGACACCCTTTTCAACAACGTTGTTCAAGAAYGGCGTTAACTCTGTTTTCGGAATAAAGCCAAACTCTCCAACATAGAAAGGCTTTTTCCCACTTGCTGTATCCTTATCGATACTAACTTGTGAAGCAAAACTTGCATAATGGTTTGGATAATAATGATTGCTGACGATATCAATCGGAGAGCTTTCCTCCAAAGAGTTAGAATCAATACCATATTTGCCGTCAATGAGGAGGTGATTCGTATCCATGCTCTTGATGTAATTCCCCATTTCTGTCGTCCATGCCGAGGTGGATGGTGTTAATTCGTTGCCTGTTTCCCACGCAAGGATGGCAGGATCATTCTTGTATGGCACATTCGTAATCGTATTCGTGCGATTCAAGACATAGCTGATTGTTGCTTTAAAATCGTTTTTAAGCGTCGTATCGGTCCAAAATGAGTCCTTACTTTTCCCACGAAAGGTGGCATACTCACCAATCCCGCCCCACCATTCGTACTGATCAACGAAAGGGATAATGAGGCGTATACCATACTCGTTAGCAAGGGCAAGTGCGCGATCTAGTGCAACGAAGGCTTCCTCATTGAACTGATTGGGTCCTTCGACATGCCGAATCATGCCTGGGTAATCTGTAGCTTTTTTAACAGAAAGGACATAAGTTCTTGTTGCGGTTGCTCCCATTTGCTTCAAAGCTTCAAATGCATCTCGCTGCTCCCATTCCGTGGGTACCTGCCAATAGCCATCTTCGACCATCGTCAGCGTAGGCACGTTCGCCCCAATAAAACGAAACTCCGAAGTGCCATCCATCAATTTATCCCCGTCACGGGTAATAAAATTGCCCAGCGTCGCAATCGGGATTGAATCCGCTTTCATTTTCGGCGTGCCAACAAAGCCACTCAAAAGCATAGACATGACCAGCATGGCTACTACTAGCTTCGCACACATGCTTTTCAACTGCATACGTTATCCCCCTCGTATCTTACATGTTGTTTCATTTTCAATTATAGGAGGGTTAGATTAGCGTTGAAATGTACTGGCTTGGCTTTTTCTAGGACTACATTGTCATCTTGGTAATGAAGGCTATTGAGGCAATTGTGATAAACGCAAAAAACACCCGACTATGTCGGGTGTTTCAAAACTGGGTATACCAGTCTCTTATATACGAATTGACTCGTTCCGATTAATGCTTCAATCTCCTTCTCTCTTCGAGCTCCTGCCTCAGCGCTTGTTCCACCAACTCGGCCATCATATCGAATTTCTCAGCAACCGTGTAGGTTAACATGGCCCCGCAGTGCGTACAACGCTGCATCTGGAGCTCTGTTCGTTTGGAACAAGATTTGCAAGTAATCATGAGAAGTCGTCCCCTTTGTGAAGATAAGATAACTCTATTATACACATTTTTGGGGGAATCTCACACCTTAGCTAGGAACGGAATGTTCTCGGGGAGCTTCCGAATTTCTGTTTGAAGGCCCGTTCGAAATGCGTTAACGTATTAAAACCAGAAGCGAAACAGATTTCAGTAATCGGAATATCCGACGCTTGCAGAAGTGATTTGGCAAATTGCAGGCGTAAACCTTGTAAATAGATTTGGAACGAAATACCTGTCATTTTGTGAAATACGAGACTGAAATAATTAGGCGCCAATCCAGCCTGCTTTGCAGCATCCTCTAACCGTAGAGCTTCACGAAAATGATGGTGAATATAAACGAGCGCTCGCTGAACCGTTGAGGGATGTGACGTCGTATCTTGTGACGCTTTATGCAGTTGTCCTTCATTATATGTACGAAATAAGTACAATAGAATTCGCTCGAAAGCACCTTTAATCAGAATGTGATGTCCAGGCCTCTTCATTTGAACTTCGTCACGAATTAATTGAAATTCCAACTCTATGATTTCATGATGATCCTCGTTCAGATCAACCATATATTCCGCGACTTGCCCAAACATGAACTCTCGCATCTCTTGATCCAGCAGCTTATCATCAAACACGAGGTTATACAGATCCATAGGTTCATCTGGATAGGAATAGATTTCATGGAAATCCGCGGGTGTTAATAGAAACAAGCTTCCCTTACTCAGCTCATGCTCAGTGCCATTCACAATGTTCATGCCTCTACCTCGAAGCACAAAGCAAAGCTCATAGAATTCGTGCCAATGCAGCGCATGATGCTCATTGATATGTTGAAAGTAAATTTGGAAGGAGGATGCAGGATGAATAAATTGTTCAGTCGTAAGTCTCACCGGTTGTTTTTTCATCTGCAGCCTCCTCATTGTGAATTTCGTATATCCTAAGATTTCAATAAACGAAGCCAGAATTCCTGCTACTCTACATTTGCATATTTATTTCCAGCTAGATC
>NZ_JBFUHL010000048.1:0-41309 GCF_056402415.1 Paenibacillus sp. P4_A9 | reverse complement strand
GTTTTTTTGCTACTGATACCGTTTAACCTTGATCCTTGCATGAAGAGACGAACAGGTTTCGTCAAAGTGACATTCCCGAATCCAGAGATCGAATCCGCCCGTGATCCGCCCTTGTCGGAAGTAGGCCGCATACCAATTGAGAACGGGGGACGATAATCCACCGAATTGATGCCAACCTGCGCCATTCCCTGACGAGATGATGAAATGCTCGAAGCAGTTGTAAGTCTGCTCCGTATTCGCTTTCCATAGATCAAGTGCCGTTATCGCGATTTGCCGTGCATAGTCGGCGTATCCTAGGTCTAGCATCGTTTTCCAGTAAAACCATTGGTGAGCCATCCAGACGGTGCCGTTCCAGTATCCGTCCTCCTTATAATAGGGGGCAGTCCGGTCGACGGCGGACATTCCGATCGACGTCCACATCCGCTCAGGGTTCATCAATCGGTCAAGCAGCGTACGTTCCTGTTCATCCGTACATATTCCGGCAATGATCGGATATGTCCCATCCATTCCCATATTAAAGTTCGCTCCGCTATCATGCTTTAGAATGCCTTCCGGCAACCCTTGCGTATCATGCAAGATATAGCTGTAATAGCCTGCATCCTCATCCCAAGCCAGCTGTTGCAGCGAATCGGTAAACTTGGCGATGTCCACATTATAAGAACGGATATCATCGTTGTAATGCAATTCCTCCGCCGCTTGCCGTAAAATTACGGCAATGCGAATGGCATGACTTGTCACGGAAGAAGGGGTGGTTTTGGACTGCAGCTTGTTTTGATGCACGTGCGCTTGCGGAGGATAATCATCCCACCCACCCGAATTATAGAAGTAATCCCAAGTTTGAAGCAGATTCGACCGTAGGCTTCCAGTCGTAGAACTACCCGCTTGACCGCTAAAGAACATATAATATTGCTTGAGTCTAGGATAGAAATAGGCCAAAAGCTCGCGGTTCTGCGTTCTGTTCCACAATTCGTGATATAGATAATGCTGCACGGGCACCATGCTGCCATGATGAAGAAAAGCGGCATCCGGATCGCCGGGTGCTGTCAGGTAAGCGTTCAGACATTCGATTGCGCGGTTTTGGTCCAGCTCAAGCAGGCCGAGTCCAATGAAACCCGAGTCCCACGTATACAAGCAATCCCACCATCGTCCGGGAGTATAATGCCTGATGTATGATCGTCTCGTATATATGGGATAAACAACATTGGTCATCAATGTCGCAGCCATCAATTGCTGGCTCATTTGATACCGTTCTCCGGCAGGAACCGGGGTTAGATTTGATACGGCCGATTTGGCCGCCAAATATACCTCTTCATGGCACTTCGGGTCCTTCGCATATTGCTGCAGCATTCGCGTAACCTCTTCCGGATTTCCGCAGCATACAAAACCGTAAATAATACGCGAAGCGTGCGGTTGTACGAAAATCGGCCTCATAAATATATTCGTGTAATGGCCATTTCCCTGCTCGCGATACACCTTTTTCACATGATCATTGGCGCTCATGCGCATGGATCGTTCCAATTCATCGCCGAAAAATTGCCTGATTTCGGCCGTCTCTCCACCCCAGTGAATCCCGTAGCAGGTTGCTTCATGGTCATATTTCAGAATGAGACTATTGCGGTCCGGACCGTCGATCAACTGCGGAACATGGTTACGGATTACCTGCTGAAAATCCGTTTGTTCAAGCTCGTAAGCCGAGCCGATGATGAATCCGTCTAATTCGACCGTATCTTCACCAAGTGCTTGCAAGTTGAAACTTTGCGCTCCGGCGCTTAGCTCCCCAACCGAAATATCCGTTGTCTCGAAACTACCTGAAAGCTTAAAATTGACGCTCTTTACAATATTTCCATTGATGGTTAACATCATGGGGGTTTCCAAGTTCTTCTCCGCCCCGCCGTATGCTCGATAACGGATTCGCATCCATGCGTCTGCCTCCGTTTGATCTAGAACAAATCGATAATGGACTTCGTCCCCGGGGGTTTGCCCGAACCCTTGGCCTAGCGCCGTCCCTTCGACAAAACCATGATCCCTCTTCTCACCCCTTCGATATCCGTCATAGACCAGATTGTCCGTCGGTCTTTGATTTGCATAACGCAATTCCGCATAATCCATCGCGTCTATCCAAATGGCATGCTCCGAAAGTTGGACCTTGTACGGCAAAATCTCTTCATCGGAATAAGACTTCAGCGGTGGGAAATTCATATTCATCATATAGTGCAAAACATGACTTTGCTGGATTTCGGACTCATTGACGAACTCAGCGCGAATCAGTCGCGAGCATTCATTCAGCGCCGTATAAGAAACTTGGCAATAGACTCGATCCTTCCATTCCAGCTCGTGACGGAACGAATAATACCGAAGATCCCCTGTCGCTTCCCAAGGATGATAGCCCGATTCCCACTTTGCCGACGGAACGTCTACCCTGCCCCTGTAATAACCGGGAATGACGCTGAGGTCAAAGCGATGTCCAAGCTTGGCGTCCGGGATATGAGAAATCCCGATATATTTCTTGGAATACGGCCCCCAAGAAGGCAGCCCAACATCGTGGTTGTTCGGCGGCCGGAATATTTCTTCTTCACCTGGCATATGTGGGTCCTCCCAATTCAGGCCATTTCAGTGAGAAAACCTCTATCAAGGCCTCTCGAAGACGAGCGACCRCGGTCAGACGTAGGTTTTATCGCCAATTTTGAACTTCACTTCGTTTACTTTGCAAAAGTTGTAAATTCTATATTGGTCAACCAATCCTGGCATAGTTCTTTACCATTAATGATGATCACCGGGGTAACTCCATGACCTATCCTTACTTTTATCGTTGGAGTCCTTTCAAAGCTTTCCAGCATGTTGACTTCCAATTCGACTTTACCCAGTACGAATAAGCGCGAAACAACAACACAGCCATTTATGCCAACGGCATGTTTTCGATCGAAATCAATATACAAGTCTCCGTACTTTTCACGATGAATGATCCATCCCGTTAATCCCGAGCCCACCTGCCAATCGAAACCTGATGCCCCAGCGGGCAAATCTCCATCATGGGCATAGTTTTCAGGCGAATGACCGATGGCATATTTCTGCCAATAGGGGTAAATCGCATGATTTTCAGGAATATTCATGGTCAGGAAGGAAGCTCTTGCCGCATAAACCGCTCTTTGCAAATACTCTTCGTTGCCGGTTAACGCATAATAATCTCCGTAGGTTTCCGTAAAAACTCCTTGCCTCGCATCGTTCCATTCGGCATCACTGTTTTGAACCCCGAATCCGCCGAAAGTATACACAGATAAGAAGGGCGCATCCCAAATCTGTTGAAACAGGCTTAAATAGTCCAGAACGGCCGTCCCTTTTTTTAGAAAACGATCCTCTCCGGTTGCTATATACAGATGCTTGAATAGTTCCGCCGTCCAATGAATCACGAGATTATTTTGACCATACTGCCTAGTATGGGAGTCGTAAAAGTCCAGCGGCTTTCTAGAACACGAAAAGAAGACTTCAAAGTCCGTCCAACGGTTTTCGGAAATGATTTCATTTTCCAAAAATGTAGCAATCTTTCGTGAAGCTTGTAAATATGCCGATTCTCCGGTAAGATCTGCAAGCAGTGCGAGGAATAGTCCGGAGACGCTGCTCTGTGCCGATTCTTTTAAAACCTCAGACGGAGTTCCCTCCGTTACATGCAGCCAACTGGGAATCGCGCCGGATGGCAATTGAATACGCAGCAGGTATTCACCGTAATTGCGGCAAAACCGAATAACAGCTTCTTCCGCTTGAATATCTTTATGCCACCTAAGCAGCCAATAGGCCGCCCACGACATGTCGGTCGTGTGAAAGTGAGAATCCCCKCCTCCCTGACGGGTAGACGCTCGCCAAGCCGGATATTTCGTCGCATTGACCAACTGCTGATAAAAAACCGTCGGAAATGCTCCTTCGTTTGATGTATGCCTCATTGAAACAGCGGAATCGATTTTTAGCGGACATGTCTCCCGTTGGTCATCGGATGCTGACTGAGGCGCTGCCAATAATAATCGTTTTATTGCTTCTCCCCTGCTTTGCCAATCTTCATTTTCGGAATAACTTCCAAGCAGCTTCATCCCGTACGCGGTACGAATATGGTTGAACCACGCTTGAAAATGCACATCCAAAGGAAGCTCGCGATTCATGATCACATAGCCGATCTTCTTGTCACCGATTCTACCGTTCATCCAAAGCTCTGAAAGCGCATAGTCCATACCGTACTCCGCGTATTTTTCTAGCGTGACCGTTTGCGGGAGAAGAGATTTGAGATATTTGGCTGAATATTGTCGCCACATCCAATGAACAACGGATCGATAGCCTTCTCTAGCGGGAGCCCGCGTATCCGTAAACAAGTGAAATCCATACGAAAGACTCGTACCCGCAGCAATTTCAACTTTCTCGTTCGGATCGTGCCTATAGTAAACGTGACCTTCGCTTCGATGGAGCTGAAAACCGTACCCCACCTCGGGAAAGAGGACCGTTTGCGGATCGGCTTCCACATGAATGCAATGAGGCATAGTCGGATTTCCGTCTTGAAACAGCCTTTCAATCTCTGCGAGATCTGGGATCAAGGCTCCACAGACTGTCTTTTGTTGAAAGATGACGGCCGGACTGCGGAATACATGTTGGCCGATCACTTGATTTTCTTTAGGACGAACGTTCGGCACATAACTGAAATCAAGCTCCGACCCTAAGAAACGATATAAAGAGTGAAGCTTATTCAGCATGATACTTCGGGTGAAATGCACTTGTACCCGGATATGAACGATAGGCTGAGTCTGATCTACGGATATCATTACCGTCTGATGCATCGAATCTTCCGTATTTGTTTTTGTTATGTAGATGCTTTCGGAATCATGGCCATATTTAATATCCAAGTTTTTATTTCCAGACTCCACGTCGCCATTCCATTGGCAAATATCACCAATCGTTTCCCACACCAATGCATTTGTACTTTTATCATAGACTCTGTGTATAACAGCTCCCATTTCGTTAACGGACACTTCACATAGCAATGTTTCGTTCGCGATTGTCCAGTAGTTCTGCTCTGATTTCATGGTTCACCCGCTTGCCGACGTCTCTTATAAGTCTTACAAGCAATTTCGAATGTACTTCTTGTTTACTTCCCATAGCTCATCCAGAATGTGAATTGCTGCATCTGTACTATTAATAACCGGATCAATCAGCAAGGCTTGCAAGGCTAGCTCTTTGGAACCGCGGACGGCCGCTTCTACCGATTGCTGCTGGACGCCGGCCTGCACCATGAGGAACTTCTGCAATTGAGCCGGCAAATCGCCTACCGTAACGGGGTGAAAGCCATGAACATCAACCATTACCGGAACTTCAACCGCCAGATTTTGAGGCAAATTGGTAATGGCGCCCCGATTATACACAACCCCCGAATCCAGCACCGTTTTCCGATTATGCAGAATGCCCGCTATCAAATGGACCGCCTTTTCTCCTGAAGGTGTAAACCAGTCTTTGAGCGGCAATCTTCCGGCTATGCGTTCATCAATGGCAGTTTTCATTTCAACTCGTTCTTTCTCATCTGCATCAAAGTCATAGCCGTGCTCTCCGCCTTCCCATCCATAGGCCATATATTCGCCGATATGGTCATCGCTGCAGGAAGGATAATAGCCGAAAGCACGCATTAATTTACGGGATAACGGYTGGTGCGACACGTCGTATGTCAGATCTTTCTCCCGAAGCAGAGGATATAAATCCTCTCCCGTTTGTTTGTCCCGTATTTGCAAAAACCACTGGAGGTGATTCAGGCCTGCGGCACGAACATCGATGCTATCGGCCTTTTTGCCCATAATTTTCGCCATCCGCTTTGTCCCGGAATAGATGCCATGGCATAAACCGATCGCCTTTATCGATGAGTACATATTGACAGCCAGAATGATTCTGCTTTCCGGATTTGAAAAATTAATAAAATATGCATCAGGACACAGCTCTTCCATATCTCGTACGATATCGAAAATAGCCGGAATCGTCCTCATTCCGAAAAATAATCCACCTGGTCCGCCATTCTCTCCGAGCGCGTGACGAATCCCGTATTTCTTCGGAATCTGGAAATCCTGCTTCCATAGCTCACAGCGTTCGATGGCGATACTGTTGACGACAAATGAAGCCCCCTGAAGCGCCTCCCGCCGGTCAGTCGTTTTCTCGATCGTCATGTTTGTCCCGGCTTCCTGATTCATCTTGAGCGCGAGCTGGTACATGCGTTCCAGACTGTCGGCATTCAAATCAACAAGTGTCAGCGTGCTGCCTTGCAATTCCCTTGAACCAAACACATCTCGAAAAAAGGTAAGACCGAAACACATGCTTCCAGCACCGATAAATGCAATTTTTGCAGTTCTCACACAATCACCTCGCAATGCTAAATTTTTCAAACCTGACTTTCAACGGTGGCTTAATTTGATTTAAGCAGTATTGCAATTTTCATTCAACCGATATGATTCTGACTGCCAACATATTTACATTTTTGACTAAAATATTTATCCAACTATATTCATTCAAGAGAAGTTTGGTCGAATTTCCGTTCGAGAAAGAAAAAGTCTCCTTGGTATGATGTTGATCGGGTTCCCGACGCCGGCCAGCTGACGGATCCTAAAACAAACCAAGAAGACTACACCTTCGGAAAGCTCATTTAAAATATTTGGCTAAGTGTTCATAGCCTTTCACAATACCTTGCTGTTCGTTCTCCAAGGTACCGCCGAACCGGTGGTCCTCTAGTTCAAGGCTAATCGCGCCTTTGTAACCCAGACGATCGAGACGAACCGCCACTTTATCCCATTCAACAGTACCGTGGCCTGGAATCGTATACCTCCACGAACCTCCGCTATTTTTGTATCTCGTGCCGAAGGTCGGGGGTATAACACCAGAATTGTACAACTCCTCGTATAAAATTTCTGTGTCCTTTCCGTGACAATGATGCACCCGTTCCCCGAATTCGGTCAGAGCCCGCAAGTAGTCGACGCGCAGCCAAACAAGATGGGAGGGATCATAGTTCAGTCCGAAATGCTTGGAAGGAATCGCCTCGAACATGGCGCGCCACATCTCGGGCGTACAACCGATTGTAGGAAAATCAGGGCCCGGCCCCGGCCATCCTTCGATCGCGATGTACACCCCCTTCTGTTCTGCATACTGGACGAGTTCGGGAAAGGTGTCTTTCCAAATGGCAAAGGTTTCGCGCCGATGCATTTTACGATCTTCCGGTACGAGGCACATAAACATGATGCTGGCTCCAACGGAGGCCATGTCGTCCATTTGTTTTTTGACGGTAACGAGAGCGTTTTCCCGCTTGTTTTCGTCTACGCTGAGCAAATGGCCTTCACGTATAGCGTCAACGGAACCGATTTCAAGGCCGTACCGTTTGCAGATTTCATTCTTTTCGGCCAAATCTGACCCACCGACATCCAATACGTCGAGCCCGACCTCTGCCGCCCACTTCGCGGCATTTTCAAAGCCCTGCTCTCCGATTATTTTGGGTAAGCGCATTCCGATTTTCCATTTCATCTTCTCACCGGATCCTCTCTACCGTCATTAAATTCGGGGGATATGAACTTCAACTTCCCTGCGCAGTGCCGCTGAACGGAGAATGCCGTCAAGTATAGCTTGGTTAATCAAGATTTGTTCACCCGGGATCGGAGCCGGACGGTTCTCACGGATTGCCTCCACAAAATCGCGGATTTTCTCATGGAACACATCAAGCTTATGCTGTTTGACAGGAATCGTCGTCTCCGTTTGATGTCCCAGGGTATCTTGATACAGCGTCATATTTGCAACGGCACTGTCCCATGTCTGTCCCAAAGGATTTGCTTTCAGACCGCCTTCTGTACCAAGGAACAAAGTAGGGCCGAAAGAATCGGCGTGCATCGCCCAAGATATTTTGAAATTGAGAAGGATGTCGCCTTCGAGACGGATCATGGCAACACCGAAATCATCGACTTCGAATTTATCCCATTGTTTGAAATATTTCGGATTCGTGCCAATGAAATTGGACGTATAGGCCGAAACTGTGATCGGTTTGGGATAACCGATCGTATTTAGCGCCGTATCGAGCGAATAACATCCGACGTCGAATATAGCGCCTGCACCCGATATTTCTTTGCTAATAAACGTACCGTCGGGAATAAAGCGTCTGCGGCCAGCGCCCGTTTGTACATAATAGATTTTGCCAAGCTGTCCGGATTCGACGATCTGTTTCATTGCCTTGTGGTTGGGGTCATAACGCGGTTGGAATCCGACCGTTAATATTTTACCCGACTTTTTACCGGCCTCGACCATTTCCACCGCTTGCTCCAACGAGGAGCACATCGGTTTCTCGACAAGCACGTGTTTTCCCGCGAGAAGCGAATCGACCGTTGTGCGATGATGCGCAACGTGCGGCGTACAAATGCTGACAGCATCGATGTCTTCGCCCAGCAGTTCGAGGTGGTTTTCGAACGCCTTTGCACCGTCGAGCTCCCAAGCTTTTATAAATTCCTTCGCCTTGCCCGGAACAATATCCGCCACCCCGACAATTTCAACTCCCGGCAGCGCTTTGTAATTTGCAGCATGTGCTCTGGCGACTCCACCGCTGCCTATAATCCCCACACGAATTGTTTTTGTCATCGCTTACAATCTCCTCCTCATTCTTTAACCGATCCGAGCATCGATCCCGAAATGAAATACCGCTGCAGCCATGGGTATACGAGCAGAATCGGGACCACGGCGAAAATGATACTAGCCGCCTTCGTGCTTTCAGGGAGAACTGGAATCTGCAGCAGCGACGCCCTTTCCGACAGATTCTGATCGACCATCATGCTGTTCACAACCACCTGATACAATTTCAATTGCAACGGATATAGCTTCGGATTAGAAATGTAGAACAGCGTGTCCGAAAACCCGTTCCATCGGCCGACAGCATAAAACAAGCTCAAGGTCACGAGTACGGGAATAGACAGGGGAAGAACGAGCCGTATAAGTATTCCGAGTTGGGAAGCGCCATCAATTTCCGCTGCTTCCTCCAGCCCCTGCGGAATCGAACGAAAAAACGACATCATGATGATCATGTAGAACGGACTGATGAGTCCAGGCAGAATGAGCGCCCACATCGTATTGAGCAAATGCAGCTCCTTGATCAGCATGTAGTCCGGAATGATGCCGCCTCCGAAATACATCGTCAGCACGATAAAATATAGGATGGGTTTCCTTCCTTTCAAACCTCGTTTGGTCAACGGATAGGCCGCCAAAATCGTCACGAACATGCACAAGACGGTGAAAGTGACCGTCATCACGATGGTGAACAGAAGCGACCGAAACATACCGGAGTCCTGCAGCACCTTCTTGTACGATTCGACACTCCATCCTCGCGGAAAGAGTGTTACATGTCCTGATAATATCTCGGAACTCGAGCTAAGCGACAGGGAGATGATATGCAGCAGCGGCGCCAGACATAGTACAATCATCACGCACAGAAACGCGAGATTCACTGGTTCGAACATTCGTCCCGCAACCTTTGGCTTCACTGTCCGGCCTCCTTTCGAATATAAAGGTCAAATTAAGCTTTGGTCTGCAAATTTTTTGGAAATCGCATTGGCGCTGAGCAGAAACGCGAGCGCGACTACCGACTGAAACAGACCTACGGCGGTTGCAATGGAGAACTCCCCAGTCTGCAGACCGACTTTGTACACAAAGGTACTGAGTACCTCGGAGAAATCGCTTACCATCGGATTTCCGAGAATAAAAGGTCGTTCGAAGCCGATCCTCGGCATCTCTCCGATTGCGAGAATGAATAGAATGATAATGGTAGGCCGAATGCCCGGCAGCGTGATGTGCCAAATTTTCCTCATTCTTCCGGCACCGTCCGTCTCGGCCGCTTCGTACAGCTCTTTGTTGATGCCGGTCAATGCGGCCAGATAAATGATCGTTCCCCAACCGGCGCTTTGCCAAACCCCTGCGAACAGGTAGGTGAGCAGCCACCAATATTTATCCGAGAGAAACGGGATCGAATTGAATCCGCCATTGTGCAGCAGCTGATTGACGATCCCACTGTTAGTCGAAAACATTTGCAAGAATAACCCGCCGATGATCACCCACGAGATGAAATGCGGAAAGTACATCACAGTCTGGAAAACCCTCTTGAGTCGCATCTGTCGAACCTCGTTCAGCATGAGTGCTAAGATGATCGGCGCTGGAAACGAGATGGCGAGATCGAGAACGTTCAACAGGAACGTGTTCCTGAATGAGGTTTTGAAGGTTTGCATGGTGAAAATGGTCCGGAACGTTTCGAGCCCATTCCATGGGCTCTTCGATATGCCCTGAAACAGATTGTAATCCTTGAACGCAATAATGATGCCGTACATGGGGAAGTATCTGAACAATGCAAAAAACATAACCGGCAGAAGCAACATGGCGTACAGTTGCCAATACCTTCTGAAGTATGTGCCACGGCCCATTCGCCGTTCCTCCCTTCGCACGCCGAAAGCCGCGCGTCCGTGCCTCGGACCGTGCGGCTTTCGATCGTGCCCGAATTACTTCTTCATGGACTGATAGGCTGCTACTCTTTCTTTCTGAATCTCAACCCCGCCGCTTGTCATGTATTGCTTTAACAGATCATCGTACGTTTTGTCGAAATCGCTCGGTTTGGCTAGCACGGATTTGACGAATAGTTCCTCGTATTTACCTTTAAGCACTTGGCCGAACTTCGCTTCCGAATCGATCGGCTTCGGGAAAGTGTGAATCGGTACGGCATCCACTTCGCTCGACAGTCGGTACGACTCTATCGCACTGGGGATATATTCTGGAAGAAAGTTTTGAGCCATAAATTTGATATTCGTTTGTCCCGTTCCGAAATCGAGACCGTTGGTTACGATCGCCATATCTCCGCCGTTGAATATTAAGTCCTCGGGCTTAACATCCCGTTTGATCAAAACCGGGATACCGTTTTGCATTTGATACGCTGTTCCTTCCGGACCTCCTAATATATAGTAGAGCAAGTTGTTTATCTGAGCCAACCAATTCAAATATTGTACAGCTTGCGCTGCAACCTTGCTCGTCTTCGGTACCATTAAGTACATGCCTGTCGCAGGATTGAGTTCCTTGACATGCTTGCCTTGATCGTTCGATATCGGATCGACCGGAATGAGAGTCCCGCCAGGGACATTCTTCGCCAGTGTGCCCGCTTGCCCGTCTGCGCCGTTTTCGAAGCTTTGCCCGGATTGTTCGCTATACAGGCCGATTTTTCCGGTCGCTACTCCCTGTTTGCGAGCGTTTTCATCCTTGTCAAGTCCGAAATCTGGGCTGATCAGGCCTTCGCTATACCATTGGTTTATCGTTTTCAAAGCTTCCTTGTGCCCATCCATCAGAATCGGGTATTCTTGCAAACTAAGTCTTTGCATCCCGGTGTAGTATTGCTCTTCTGTCGGGTTCTTGATTAACCCCAGAACCAGCGGAATGTATTCGTCTGGATGCAACGCAAGGCCGAGCGGAATCGTTCCCTGACCGCCGAGCTGCTTGTCTTTGAAGGCTTTCAATACATCGTGCGTTTGCTGCGTAGTTTGGGGAGCGGAAACACCCAGCTTGTCGAGCCAGTCCTTTCTCATCTCCCATGTCGTTAGTCCCGTAAACACCCGTTTGGCCGGAATGGCAAGCTGCTTATCTTCCCACTTTCCATAGGCAAGCGTCTTATCGCCAAGATAGGTCTTGAGGTTAGGGCCATACTGATTAACGAGACTGGTGAGGTCCGTGAGCCCGCCTTGCGCCATATACTTGCGGGCAACTGACTCGTTGTACGTGAAGACGATATCCGGCGCGTCGGAGCTGGCCATTAAAACATTCAGCTTATCGACTTCCTGACCTCGAGGAACCGGAACGAATTCCATTTTGATGTTGTTCGGATCTCCGAAAGTCTTCTGGATGTACCGGGTCAGAGCGTTATCAGTAACCGTCAAACCCGACGGGGCATTCCCACGGTCGAATATTTCCACCCGCAGGGTTACCTTTTCTTTAGGTGCAGTCGATGCACTCGGTGCAGTGGATACAGTGGAGCTAGGTTGGCTCGTTTGTTCGGTCTTCTGAGTGTCCGAACAACCAGCGCTTACTGCGACAATCCCCATGACGGTTGTGAATACCAGCGTCTTGAAACCCTTCCCTCTACGCTTCAACTATCATCATCCCCTTCTGATAGGCACTAGCCAAGTTGACCGCTACACGATCTGCATCCATACGTACAGCTCATAGCATACCATGCTGCCTGAATGCGGTTTTTTGCAACGTTGTTCCGGACCGTACTCTTGTTATAACCCCGTTGACGTCAGACGAGCAATCTACAAGATTCAGGCTCCCAACCTTACATCAGAATAGGACATCCGAAAGCACACAACCGGATACAGCGACCCAACGTTTTAGCAGATTCCGTTCGTGACGCTTGAATTTTAGCTATTTTGCAGATTCCTCAACAAAAGGATAGCACATGTATTTGCGAAAATCGCTTGGGGTAACGCCGGTCGCCCGCTTAAAGGTTCGGCCGAACGAGATTGGATGGAGATAGCCCACTTTCATGGCGATATCGTTTATCGATTCCTCAGTTTCGAGCAGATTGCGTTTGGCATGCTCCATCCGCAGGTTGATGAGAAAATCAACAAACGTCATGCCGAATTGCTGCTTAAAGAGTTGACTGGAATATTTCCCGTTGATATTAAATTTGTCGCCTATGTGATCTAGAGACAAATCGGGAGAAGCGTAATTGTCCTCGATGTACATCCGGATTTCGGTGAGAAGCTGGCGGTTCGTTTTCGCCTGCCGGTAAACGATGCAGAACGCGCTCAGCCGTTTCAATCTGGACGAAAGCGGCGGCAGCATCGCCTCGAGCGTCTCCAGCTCCATAATCCCGGCTATATCCACTTGTGCGGACTGCCAATACTCCCTGATCTCCTCGGGCATGGTGTCTATCATACGTTGGAATGAACGAAGCAGAAAGACGAACAAATGCCGGATCTCTTCTTCCTGGAACAAGTCAATTTCCAATTGGTGGAAAAATTCATCAAGCCGCACTTCCCAATCCATCTTAAATATGCGAAACTCGTCAATGATGGAGCCGATTCTGGCGTAATATCGCGATAAATCACCGTTTTTCTGTGCGCTTATCTCGTCATACTGAATCAACCGATTCGTGCCCAGTGAGCATTTGAATTTGAGCGCAATGGCAGCCTGAGCGTAGGTGGCGGGAATTTCCCGCCACGAATCGGCTTTGCTTCCAACGCCGATCGTTACGGAAAACCTCAAGTGAACGGCGACCCATGTGCGAAATTTCTCCCAGACATCGTGGTCCGTCGGGGTAGGGGAATGGCTCATGAGAAGCACCGTAAGCCGGTTAGCTTCTATCCACTCCGGCCAAAGATCGTAATGATGACGATCGAAAAACTCTTGCAGTACGTTCGTCAGCGAAAATCGCAGCAAATTTTGATCCTGCGTGTTATATTTGGCCTGAAAGTCCCGAAAACCGTCAATTTCCACTATGGCGGAGAGAACAGGCGACGTCTCGGCTTCTTCAGGCAAAGTGATATTGACATTCGACAGGTTTGTTCGCAATTCTGACGCAGAAACGGACTTATCGCCGGAGAGCAGATCCATTAAAAACTGCTTCCGGCGGACGGGCAAATCCTGACGGCTCTGCTGTTCGTAGGAATGATTCTGATCCATGACATTTTCCAGCACTGTGCTAATGAACACGAATTCGTCCTGTCCGGTTCCTTTCGGCTCATATTTACCGACCCAAGTCTGCATCTGTCCCAAGATTTGCTCGATCGGGCGGTAGTTTCTTCTCGTGATATAAACAAGATAGATGAGGCTCGACAGGATGGTGACAACGCCAAGGATAACCCATCCTCGGGAGATGGCATGCATCCATTCGAAAAACAGGCCTCCTGTAATCCCGCTCTCGAATTGCAAACCAGCATAGGGCAAATCGATTCGGGTCAAAATATCCTTCCGGCTGGACATTCTATTGCCGGATGGATATAGTTGCATTTGGTCCCCACTGTTAATAAACATAAACATAATATCCGGATCGATCATATCGTTGGCGATGGAAAGAAGTGAATCGAGCGACACATTGATGATGACAATGCCTTGATTGCCAAGTGGAATTGGTGCTTTTTTCACGATGGAAATCACTTTCTTGTCGGGCACCCCGATCAGCTGCTCCGGTAAATCTCGTGCATCCGACCAATGCCCATTAGGCGCCGCCTGAATCGATTGGGTGATGAACTCGTGGTCCCGAAAAATCGGAAGCGGTTCGAAACGTTCTTGTGTCAGTACGGTATTGTCGCTCGCCCGGTAAAGATTGATAGAGTAGATGACCGGCACGTCATCGATGATTTGTCGTATTTCCCTGGATACCTCATAATTGATCAACCGAGAATCGTCTGAGGGGGAAGGTTCGAAAAAACCTTGAAAGGCACGGTTGCCCTGAAGCTGCACGAGCACAACCCGTTCGGCTTCTCTTAGAGAGTGTTCGATGGAATCGGAGACATAGGAAGCTGACACGCGGTTGGCCTTCTTTGCTCCCTGGAACGAAACCTCGCTGATGACGAAACAGGATAAGAAAAGGATGATAGAAATCGTCGTATACAATGCTCTTGCATAAGAAAAAAGCATTCTCTTGTACCATCTTTTTTTCAAGCCGCATCTCTCCCGTATCAATCATATTGGACAGCCAACACCGCATGCGAATCTATTAAAGAAATTCGACGAAAGTGTCTTGACTCCTTGTAGAATATGGAAATAGATCCTTTCACTCGACCGTTCATCCCTATTGAATGTATACTCGTCCATAAAGGAGACATTCCTTTAATGAATAAATTAAAATCAAAAAAGATGACCCCTAACTAGTATTCTAGTTTAGGAGTCATCTTTTTATAAACGGATCGATCAACATGGCCGATAAGAGAGTTCTTTTCGAAAAACATTTTTCAAATGCGCTCCAGTCTTTCGGGAAACAACTGCATGACCAATTCGTCCGCATTGTTACATTCTCTGATTGTTTGGAACATGCCAAGGCTGCGTTCGATGGATGTATACGTCCAATTCAGCTGTATCAACCGTTCGACTCTTTGATCTCCATGGCAGCCGTGCACATGAAGCAATTTTGCGCCTTCTTTGTATTTGGCATATTGAAGCAGTTGTAAGATCGCATCTACATTCCCGCCGCTTTCAACCACATCGACAGCTTCTTTCTTACATAAATAAGCGGCATAGGCAACAATTTCTTTCCCGCTTCTTGCGACAACGATATTCAGCGTTTTGCGGGAGAATAGTCTCAATGAATCCTCGAAGCTTCGGAATACTTTTATCCAAGTGGATAGTTTCCGCAGTTCGTGCAGTTGAGCAAATTCACCTCTGAACGCATTGATCGAATATTGGGTTCCCACATTCGCGCATTCGGTGACAGTAATGTTCTCTTCAAAGCCATTATGCTCCCACCCTAATCTCCGGTAATAGTCGGGGCTTCTCGACCACAATATGCACAATTGGATTCCGTCCGCTTTCATTTTTTGAATCGCATCCTTGAGCAACTTCGACGCCAATCCTTGATTTCTGTACTCAGGGTGAGTGGAAACCCCACCGATCATGGCAAAATTCCAATCGCGATTTGCATACTGAAACTTACTATATTTCAATGCAACATGCGAGACGATCTTCTCGCCATGTGTGATGATTCTCATATTCTCAAGATTGTCATAGTTGTAGACGGTTGGAGATATCTCGGAGATTTCGCCTTCAATATTCCGCCATTTCAGCAATACATTATTCATTAACTCAACGGTCGAATCGAATTCCGTTACGGAACATGCTTTCGGACCATCATACAAACCCAAGGTTCAACACCCTTCCGTACAAGTTTCGAAATCAAAAGGCAGACCGTATAGTTAAACATTACCTGATCATGTTGTTGAAATAATGACTTCCCCATGGATATTGGCTGCTGCCCGCCCATCTAAAGTCCTTCTGCAAAAGCTTGGGCAGCATGAGTTCCTGACTTCTGCTGGCAATCGGGAACTTGATGATTTTGAAGGCTTCGGCATAGCCGAATTCCGACATGTGGCCCCTGAATGCGGCGGAGACTTCCTTTTCTTTTGCAAGCCATTTACCGTCGCCGTTTTTCGGGCCTAATACGAGAAGGCTTTCTTTTATACGGTCCATATATCCCGATATATTTACGTAGTAATCCGGATAGAAGTACACCATACTTTGGAAAGGTCCCGCCTCATAAGCATGAATCTCGCACTTTGCCGAATAGCATAGTGCTCTAAACGAAGCTTTGGATACTTCGACATGTTCGTGGTGATTGTCGCATGGCCAATGGATGAATGCGATATCCGGATTAATCTCTTGGATATGCGTTCTGAGAATGCCTATGTTGTCGTCCGTGCATTCAAAAAAATGTTTTCCGGCCGCTGTTTCCAATACGATTTTCTCGGCTCCGAGCACTTTCGCCGCTTTGTACTCTTCCTCCTGATTCGTTTTGTACAACTCCGAGTAGGCCGGATTTTCCATATGGGGCTGGCGAATTCCCATCGCAACATCGATAAAGTATATATCGAAACCCTTTTGCTTAAGAAGACACGCCATTCCCCCGGCGCCATATTCGTTGTCGTCGTGATGAGCCCCTATAAAAAGCGCACGCTTTTGCTCCACCTTTAATCCCGCCCTTCTGACAATAGGATATTCGCTCGAATTCGAACAGGCAAACCGCTTTCACTGGATTCGGCGGCGGCAATGGCGATCGCTGCGCTGTTTCGCGCTCCTAGAATCCCTTTGAGACTCGGCTTTCCTTGTTTGATCAAATCAACAAATTCGTTAACAATACCTGTATCCCCTCCGCCGTGACTTCCGGGCCGTTTCTCGGGATGGTAGATTGTCTCCTTTTCCGTAAACCGCTGCAGCACTCTGATTTTAAAATCCTGAGCATTGTTGTAGAACCCCCAAATCTTCCCCTTCGTACCGACAAACATGAATTCGCGGGTATATTCGGGTGTAAAATGACATTCCGTATAAGATATCCGGACGCCATTATCATAGTCGATCAGGATAATCGAGTTATCTTCGACATCGCATTCTTCCGAATAAACGCACAAATCATCTTTCAGCTTCACATCGCCGTAATCCAGCTCATGTCCGCTGGCTTTATCCAAGAAATACTCACAGGTATTTACCTCATCGCAATCGCTGCAATGCTTGTCGCTAGGGGCGCTGCGACCGAACACATCCAACCCGCTGCTGCAATAAACCCTGACCGGATCCGCATCGATCAGCCAGTTGGCCAGGTCAAGGGAGTGCGTGCCTTTCTCAAGCATTAAGCTTTTCACGTAATCTTTACGTCGTTTGGCGCCATGGAAATAATAATGTCCGCCGACGGAAACATTATCGGTTACACTTCCGAGCTTAATCTCTCCTATTTCGCCGGAGGAAATGATTCGTTTCATATCGGTAAACAGCGAGCAATACCTGAGCTCCAACCCTACCATAAACACGCTGCTCGATTTCGAGGCGACTTCGATAATCTCATCGCAGTCCTCTATTGACTGAGCCATCGGCTTTTCCAAATAAACATGTTTGCCGGCATGAAGCGCGGCAAGCGCGTTCTCGGCATGGGCGTGATCGTTGCTGCAGATCACCACCGCATCGAGATCGGGAAACCGTAAGAACTCCTCAATTGAGGTAGTCGCCGGAAGATCCCCCAACTCGTTCCGAGCATATTCCAAGCCTTCCGGCCGTAGATCGCAGAGGCCCACCAGTTCACAATCAGGATGTTTGCTGAAATATTTACCTCCGAAATATATGCCTCGGCCTCCCGTACCTAAGATGCCTACCCCGATTTTCCCGTTGCTTTTCGTCATAATGGACATTTTTACCTCTCCTTCGATTTCAATTTATGGCAGGTTACTTAATCGATTTGACGGGATAATACTTCGGGATTGGGTTTTTATAATGATCGCGAGCAAATTTGATTTGCTCGGGTGTCCATTGGGAGTAAAACAGCCGGGTTTCTTTATCTTCGCTTAATCCAAGCTCTTCCGGCACCGTAGACCAATTCGTCAAAGGGGCACTCGATTCACGTGAGTGATAGTTGTGCATAGTCCTCCTGCCGTGCATGCATTCAGGCTTGCCGCCCTTACGCGTATGGTAGGTGGTAATATTGTAAAGAATCGCGGTTCCCGCTTTGCCTCTAATCAAAACTTCACTATACTGGTTACCCAATTTTTCCTTGGCCTCGGCCAGCGAGTCATATTCATGACTGTTCGGCACGATACAAAAGGAAGGGCAACAATCGTGCACGTCCTTCAAATAATAAATCACACAAATATACGTGCTTTTATACGGATTCTCCGGATCCCATAGTTTCCCTCCAATCGAACCATACCAGCTTATGTCGCGATGGAACCCCATCTGGCTGTTGCTGGCCCTTTCAATCGTAATATCCCTGAAATCAAATTGAGCGAAACGGGCTTCCCCAAGGAGCACTTCTTGAATTAGAGGAAATATTTTGTGATGACGTACAAACCTATCCAACTCGAAAGGAAACTTCATTAATAAGCTTCCGTTGCCGACGGCACCTTCAATTGGCTTGTGCCAGCTATCCGGATCGGTTTGAAGCTCGCTGTCTACGAGGTGGTTCAAATAGTCCAGTTCCTCCTGTGATAAAGTATTCGGAATAACCGCATAGCCGAATGCTTTATAATGGGCCAAAATTTCTTCCTTCGTCGTCTGAATATCGGTAATGTTCATTTTCTCGTCCCCTCATTTTCGACCGTATTTCCACACGCTTTCGATTCGAGTTCCACTTTATTTACTCCGATTTTCTATATTCATTCAACTAACATGATTCTAACTACCAACAAAATCACAGTTATGGCAATTAGCATCAATCAACATTTTTCAGTCGGCTGAATTTGGGTCAGAAATGGGCACTACTCTATCACGCCGCAGCCAATAAATCCTAATTTCAAGATAACCCGCTCCTATATCGTCCACACTTCATTGCTTCATTATTGACTTAAAGCAAACTTGCGGCTGCTTCGTCTAAACAAACGTGCAAATTAGTGTGTAGCTGCAGTACCGAAGCTGGAACTTGATTCGTTACTTCATCCCGCAGAGCTTTCCGCATGATGTCTGCCTTTTTGGTTCCAGCCGCTACAACAATCACGGCATCGGCCTCTAACAAATGCTTGATACCCAGCGTTATGCCTCGTTGAACATCCCTTTGCTCAGAAAAATATTTAGCCGAAACTTGCTTTGTAACCGTATCCAAATCAATGACATGGGTATTTAGCTCAAAGCTGATATTCGGTTCGTTGAAGCCGAGATGACCGTTCATGCCTACGCCAAGCAGCAGTAAATCAATACGCCCGTTTGCCCATATTAATTCATCTATGATCTCGCATTCGGCTTGCAAATTTTCGCTTTTACCGTCAAAAAAGTGAATGTTTGTTTCATGAATACCGCAAGGCTTAAAGAAGTGTTCATCCAGCGTTTGCCGACAGCTGCCTTTATCGCTGCCATCCATACCTACCCATTCATCGAGACTGATAAATTTGCATTGCTGGAAGCTTACCTTACCAAGACGGAATGTTTCTGCTAGATGAGCAAATGTGCCAAGCGGCGTATTGCCGGCGGCGAAACATACGAGAGAATTGGGCTTTCGATTCAAGTGATCCATGATTAACTCGGCAGCTTGACGAGACATCTTGTCATAGTTTCGTTTGATGTACGTTTTCATAACACTCTCTCCTGCTTCGTTGAGCGGATCAAATCAAGCACTGCCGGGAGCGACATAGAAACGCCGCCGCCAAGAATCACTTTCTGCGGATTCAACAAACTAACCATGTTTGCAATGCCGATTGATTAGTCCTTTACGAAATCATTAATAATCTCTACCGCTTTTTGTTCGCGGCGTGAATACATTTCGAATAGCTCACGAGGCTAACAACCGTGATTTGACAAAGCTGTACTGGAAATTTTCTTCTCAAACAACCCGAACTCACCAAAAGTGTTTTCATTTCGAAGAAGGACATCTTTATCCTTAACCAGATAAGCGATTTCTCCAGCCATATTGCCGCTTTCTTGAATAAAGGAGCCGTTTGCAACAATGGCACTTCCAACGCCCGTTCCAACCGTAATGACCTCAAAATCGTTCGAGCTTTTTGACACTCCAACTCAATGTTCACCCAAAGCCGCACAGTTGACATCATTATTTACGAAAACCGGCTTATTCAAATACTTTTGAATCTCGGTTTTGAAAGGAGCATACTTTCAGCCACTAATACAATAGGTACCGGTCAATGAAGCCAAGCCAGTTTTGGCCACATCCAATGCGCTCATGGAGCCGGAAAGTTCGAGAAAGAGCTCCAGCGACAAATACCCGCGATAGCCGCTTTCATAGAGAAGCTGCGCCAGTTTCGCCGACGGCGCGATGCCCTCGCCAGGAAACACCCGGTCCCGATCGGCGATCGTCTCTCGAACCGGAACGGCGGGATAGTCGTTCGCATGGACGATCCCGATCCGCTCCCCTTTTATGTAGGCCAAACTGTGTATGCAGCTACCGCCCGTATACATATGGAACGGATCGAGCAATATTTGCGCATCCGGCACGCCGCTTTCCATCGCTACATACATCGCCTCGCTGAGACGGGACAATCTCTTGGCTCTGCCCCAAAACTCCAGATACGGCTTGATTCCGATACGGCTTGCCAAATCGGCGAGTCTAGCAAAGTTTATCGCCATTGCTTCCAAGGAAACATGCTCCACATGCCCGAATGGCGGCGCGGCTATTGCAGCGCAACCGAGCTCCGAAAGAAGCTCCATTTCTTTCTCCGCTTGCACAAATGCATGCGACCGAATCACCTCGTCCTCGTCGGACCATTTGAAGAATGCAATTGCGTTAACGAGGGCTATTCCCGTATCCGCGACGTACCTCCTCAGCTCCTTGACAGTTCCTCCCCCGGTCAAGTAGGCATTGATATCCTGCACCCACAGCTCGACTCCCTCGTACCCGGCTTCGGCCGCAATTTTCACCTGCTCCTTAACTCCCAAGTGAAAAGAAAACAATGTTGACGCATTAAGTGCCGCTTTAAAAGGAAACATTGCCGATACCTACTTTCTATTCGTTCCTGTTAAGACGTAATTTTTTGTCATCTTTTCGTTGCTTCTCTACTCCTACTCGGTATAAGGCAATATCCGCACTTGAGTGTGACTTTGCATGGCCAGTTCCACGATCCGTACCGCAGCACGGGCCTGCTCCGGCTTTACTGCAAGATCCCCTGCTCCCGAAATATGCTCGAAGACGTTCTGGTAATAGGAAGGGTACGACCCCGCGAGTGTTTCGACAGTCCCTTCAACATGCAAGCCGCCTACAGTTGTATTCAATCTTCCCCACTGCTCTTTCGATTCTTTTCCCCAATTTAAGTCTTCTACTGGCGTTTTTCCTTGAATGAGCGCAGCTTCCTGTGGGTCCGTACCGTATTTCACAAAGGTGCCCCGTTCACCGTAAAGAACGTAACGCGGGCTATTAGTGCGGACGAATCGGGACGATTTTAGGAGTACCTTCAAACCGCTCAAATACCTAAGTGTTATATGGAAGTAGTCTGTGGCGAGTCCGCCATTGCGTTGAATCCGAACATCCCCCTCCACGCTGTCCGGCAGCCCGAACAGACACAATGCCTGATCGATGAGATGCACGCCCAAGTCATATAAGACTCCCGCGCCGGCTTCCGCGGTCTCCCGCCAATTACCCGAAATCACTACCGGGTCGAAGCCATCCCAATGAAATTCGCATTCACGGAGTTTCCCGAGCAAGTCTTGTTGAATCATGACTTTGATCGTCAGGAAATCTCCGTCCCATCTTCGATTATGAAAAACACTGAGCACCTTTCCTTGCTCCCGCGCTAGAGCGATCAATTCATCGGCTTCCTTGCTCGTGACCGTGAAGGGCTTCTCTACCACCACATGCTTACCCGCAAGCAAGCCATCCTTTATAAACTCATAATGGTTCGTACTGGGAGTCGTAACGATGATGAGATCGATGTCCCGATCCTCGTACAGTTCTCGAACATCCCCCAACACTTCTACATCCGGATACTGCTCCTTAGGGAAGGTCCCTCTGCGATCTACCACCTTCGCAAGACGCAGCGAGGCTACAGAGGTAAGGACAGGAACATGAAAGGTTCGACCGGCATATCCGTAACCAATCAAACCCACTTGGAGCTTACGAATCATTCAGATGACCCCCATAGTTTTCAAGTTGCTGTAGCTTGTCTCGATGCAATCGAAGGCCGGCCTTCTGCAATGATCCTGTTCAACCACCAGCCATTTCACACCGACTTCCGTCGCGGCCTTCACGATATCATGGAAATTTAAGATACCCTCTCCCACTTCAGCAAAAAACTGATCTTCCCCCGGCTCCATATCCTTGATATGGAGGAGAGGGCAACGGTTCTTAAGCTTTCGAAGGTACTCGACCGGATCTTCACCGCCCTTTTTCACCCAATAGGTATCGAGCTCCATCTGAACGAGTTCAGGGTCAGTTGCTTCAAGCAGCAAATCTAGAGCATACCGGCCTTCAAATCGAACAAATTCCCAGTCGTGATTATGATAGAGGAATTGCACTCCTTGCTTCCTACAGTTCTCCCCAATGCGGTTAAAAAGTTGGGCCGATTGCAAAACACCTTCCTTCGATCTAAATCGACGAGATAGGACAACGTAGCTCCCGCCCAACTCCTGAAGATACTCTAGCAAGCCGTCTATTCCATTTGTAAGCTGCTCGAGCCCCGCGTGACAACCGATCACTTGCAATCCGATTTGTTGAAAATGCTCCTTCATCTCCGATATGGTGATTCCTTCGGGAGGAGCACCGATCTCTACTCCCTGGAAGCCGATTTCCGCCGTTCTGGTAAAGGCCCCGAGAAAATCCTTGGCGATTTCATCTCGAATGGTATAAGACTGTAAGGCGATTGGAAATTTCATATAGCTCCTCCTATTCAAGCATCCAGCTGATTGTCTTTGAGACCGAGCAGCAACGCAGTTGGTCGCTCACACTCAGTTGTGATGGAAATATGCTGCCTCGTTTGCGAGATGACGATCTCGATTTCAAAACGATTGCGCTAATCATTCCGCAGCCGATAACGTCGGTCTTCACATTTCTCATCTTTATTCACCTTTTAAGGAAGAGATTTTTATCTCTATATCTTTACTCCTTTACGCTGCCGAAAATGAACCGCTACAGAAACGGGTTTACCAGAAGAAATGGGAGCTAATGTTCATTTTCTCGTTACCTCGCTCTCGACCGTTCTCCACGCGTTTTTGATTCGACCTCCACTTAATTAAACATACTGCGATTTTCAATCAACATTAAACCAACATGATTCTAATCGCTAACAAAATCACAGTTATGGCACTTTGCATCAGCCAACAATTTTCAGTCAGTTGAATTTTGGACGGAATTCCGATTCGTAATCTACGGAAGACATGTCGATACGCTATCCGATCGAGTATTGCGGGGCTGCCGGCCGCCAAGGCCTGCTCGTTGTCGACAACGTGTATGAAAGCGTGACCTCTATCCGCACAATTCCAATGATTTTACTCGTCTTTCGTTCGACAGCATGCAGCTGCAGGTCAAATGGCCGACCACCTCGGAGTCAAATTCCATTTTGACGGAGACGCTCGACCAAACGCTGCGGTCCGACGCTTTGGTCATAAACCACTGCACCCGCTTTGTTAGTTGAACTTTGTGGAGCAATTATTGACTTTGCGGAATTTCAGGAATGATTTCCGGGGATTTCTTGCTTGAGGGTTTTGATTGTGGTGTGCTACAGAAACCGAGTAAAATGCCGAGTAATTTAGAGGCTTGGTATAGTATTATCGACTCTTAAAACACTCGATTGTTTAATGCTCTTCTATAATATCACAGTTAAAATCCTAATTAATCAAGTGCGTTACACTCCCGTCAAAATAGAAAATACGTTGCAACAATTATTTAAAAGGCATCTCCGAAGCGTTTGGAGACCCGGGAATATTGCCCGTTCAACAGGCTACCGATATGCCATCAACCAATGTTAACAATTGCTTCTTGTTGATACATTTAAGTTCTTGACTACATTTACGGTAAAAGTTATATGATAGGTAGTATAAAATTGTGATCTCATTACACCCTTTAATGTGTAATATTATGCCTCTAATTCCACCATGGCAATGGATGTATGTTCTTGTCCTCTTACAATATGGTGTAATACATTATATGAGGTACTAATTTTCCACAGAAAGGCAATATTCAGCATTTCTTCTTCAGTCAGCTTAAATGAAGTCATCCTTACGTGAGTACTATCTTGGATCCATGATAATTCCCCGCCACTAATTCGCAGGAGCAACCCATTTTGCAAAATAACCTTTGTTTCCGTTAATGTCTACTATTTCCTCAACATTGGTCATCCTTGATATAACCGAAAAACGTCATTTTGCCATTTTCGTTTTTAGCAATACTGTATGGATGATTCTGGTCAAAATATCTACGAGCGAATCTATCTTCGCCTACAGGGTAGATCTCAATATGAAGATTTCCTGAATATCTCGTAAAGTATAATTTCCCATTAATAAGTTCTACTTGGATCTTATCCTTTAAATAGGTTCCGCAATACTCTTTAAGCTTGTTTTCGTTGATTGGAAACTCTTCATGCTTTATCGGAAAATCCACAACAACTTGATGCAAAATATCTGAAATTGAATTGCCCAGTCTGTACTGATTGATAGATTCGTTATTTGAAAGAATGATTACACAAATATCTTCATCGAAATAATTCTGCATATAAGTGCTTATCCCAAGATGATCTCCCCCATGGGAATATCTATCTGTGCCGTAAATATGATGATGCTCCAGCCCATAGCAGTAATTGTTTTTGTTCTCTTTCAAAAATTTAATATATGTTTTTTGGGTTAGGATTTTGCGATCCCGCAAACAGCTATACCATTTGAACAAATCATCGCAGTTTGAAATAATGGCACCTGCACCGATGCTAAATTTCTCATTATAATATGGACTTCTTATGATTGAATCAAAATCTCTCGAATAATTACTTGATCTGTATTTTATAAGTTTACAGCCGTCATCAACATCGCTGTTCATCATATTAAGGGGTAGAAAGATATTGTTTCTAATATAATCTTCATATTTTTCCCCTGAAACATTTTCAATAATCCATGCGAGTAAATTATAGTTTGAGTTATTGTAATCATAAGTCGTACCTGGCGGATTTGTAGTTTTTTTATTGATAAACTGCCGAAAGAATTCGTTTCGCGAGTAATCCATTCTGTTGTAACCAGCGAAAAAATCATTATCAAAATTATAAAAGTTATATAATCCAGAGGTATGCGATAATAAATGATGAATAGTGATCGATTCGTCAATCTTCATATCCACAGGGAGGTATAATAGTGCAGATTTATCTATATCCAGCATTTTCTTGTCATAAAGGAGCATGATCGCAAAAGCTGTAAACTGTTTTGAAATGGAAGCAATTGAGAAGCATGAATTAATATCGTTTTTAATCCCGAACTCGATACTTGCATAGCCATATGCATTTTCAAAAAGAACTTCACCTTTATGGATCACTTGAATAACTCCATAAAAATCCCACAAGTCCAAATATTTGTTAATGTACGTTTCTAGTTTCAATCGAATTGATTGCATAATCCCACTCCTCTCAAACTATCCGCAACCGAAGTGATGGATCCTATACCATTTCGATTATCGTATAATCTATATGGTATCATTCGAAATTCACTAAATCTAGAATTTTCCATTTAACTATTTATCAATGGTGAAAATAGAACTTTGTTTGATAGTATCCGTAAATAGTTCTGTTAACTTGTCGACTTAACGTTTCGTATAACCAATAGAAGAATGGTTCTAGAGTATTTAAATAAGCCATTACTGAGCTCTCACTGATTCTGTTGACTTGGTCATGGTAATACTCTGTAAGTGGAGTAAACGCCTCCTAAGTGTGCGAACGTGCAATTAAGTTGGTGATAACCTTATCCGCTAACTTAAAGGTGGATGAAGTTCAATCAAATCGCCATAAAAAACGGCGCCTGCCTTAGGCAAGCACCGGTCAAATTACTCATCTCCCATAGGCTCACATTGGACCTCTGTAAACAAATTCAGCGGAAACAACGTGGACACACTGCCTCGTGACTGTATTAACTCTACGAAGTTGCGGCCGACTTGCACCAGCTGTCCTCCGATTTCGCCCAGATCCTCAGCCCTCGCATTCACATTGAACGGCAGGAGTGGCCTCCCCCGCACAGGCAGCAAGATATAGAACGATGTTGCAAACGGCACCCGCAAGGCCCCCACTGTGAAACCGCTTGTTGAGTTGTTTGATAACACCCCTGTTGTCCGGATTAAACCGGGCGTAACGACTGTAACGATCTTGCCAACAAACGGGGCGAGTCGAGCCTTCAGTGTGATCGGCTTTGGCAGCGGGCAGCCGGAAATGTTTCTGCTCATAGTCATATCATCCTTTCGTTATTTTTCCTAAAGGATATGCGGCCGCTCCCCCACCCGATTGGACGTTTCTGTTGCTGAATCTGCCTATTACTACAACAGGCTGCCATCAGTGACGGCAGCCTGACAATATGAAGCTATCGTAACCGTTAGTTGAGTCCCTTTAATTTGGTTTTGCATTGATTTCCGTTAAAGTTCATGCATCACGAAGTCCCACCGAGTTAAGGCAGCTTCCTGCCGGCCGCGATGCGGTTAGTGTCGGTGCGGATGTGTCCCGGCAAATACTTCCTCGTTCCTTGTTTCCGGGACCGAGGGTCGCCCAGCCCCGGAGCGTGAATGCGGTGTTTATATGATGCATCCGACTTCTTCGAGATACTTTCACACGTCTTCTTTTAAACGTCACTTATTTATTACCTAGTTGTTCCGCCAAACCGATTAGAAGTCCTTCATTTCCACGAATGTAGCAGAGCCGATACGAGTCCTCGTACTGAACCACTTCGCCAACGAGCTGAGCACCAAACTTAGTGAGTCTGGATACCATTTCGTCAATGTCTTCAACGGTGAACATGACGCGTAGATAACCGAGGGAATTTACAGGAGCAGTTCGGTGATCTGATATAGTAGGTGGGGTGAGAAATCGCGAAAGTTCAAGTCGGCTGTGGCCATCTGGGGTAACCATCATAGCAATCTCTACACACTGTGAACCCAGCCCGGTTACGCGACCAGCCCATTCACCTTCGACAGTAGCTCGCCCTTCGAGCTTCAAGCCAATCTCCTCGAAGAAAGAGATTGCGTCATCAAGGGATTCTACAACGATGCCAACATTGTCCATTCTTAGTAATTTGTTTTTTACCATAGTTTTATCTCCTTATGTGTACAAATTTATTACCTGATCATCTTCATATTTATTCTATCAAGAATTACTAACTCTTTCCAAACGATTAACATCTTGTCACAGTTCATGATAATAAACAAAAGAGGAGCTGCCGCGAAGCAAGCCCCTCAACTATCGTTCACGATTAACTTAATTGCGATAAAACCGACTTCGGCAGCTTGCAAACTACACTGTAGGCGGGGTTAAACATGTTGGCAATTTCATATTCCACTGCTTGCCCCAGCAACAAGCTGGCTTCCGAAGACGTTAAGCCGAAATCTTCCTGCAGCAGCCGAAACATTTCGGTCGTTGCATGTTGAAGCGCCTGGTCAAGCGGCCGTGCATTGCCGATACAAAACCAATGTGTATCGGTTTCACCTCTCGGCCAGCCTATCATTTTGCCTTTTTGAACGCTAACTGTGAACCGAACATCCATAGATATTTCGAGACCTGTACCGATGATTTCTCCATCGCCTTGCAAGGCATGACCATCACCCAAATAAAACAATGCACCTTTGGTCGACACCGGAAAATATACTGTAGAGCCTGCGATCAGTCCTTTATAGTCCATGTTACCGCCATACTTGCCGCTAGTAGCAGTTGAGATGAACTGACCATTGGAAGGCGCTACACCAAAACAACCTAGAAAAGGCCCCAAAGGCAGCTTCAATTCAACCAGCCCCGGCGTTGGCTCCTTGAGAAAAGCAATCCCCTGTGGAACATCCACCGTCCAGTGAACGATGTCCGATGCCGGCAATGCAGCAACAACATATGGTTCGATAACTGCTGGGGCAAGCATGTTGGTTGTCCAAGCCCAATCGCGGTTCGGAGTGATTGATTCGAAATGAACCGCTAGCGTATCACCGGGCATCGCTTCTTCTACATAGAAAGGTCCTGTCATTGGATTCCCGCGAGCAGCTGCGCTTTCGCCGTTGTTGTCCCAGCCTCTCGCATCGACTGTCGTCGTAATGACCGTATCCCCATCCCGAATCGTCAATATAGGTGGATGCTGGCCTATCGTATTAAAATAAAGCTGAGGTATGAACTGATGAATCATGGCTACTCCCCCTTGTCGATTGGATAGTCTATAGTTTCGACAACTGTTATAAATTTCCTACCTAGCTAATTCAAACCCTTCATCGTTAACTATACTTGCTCTATACTAAGATTCATCTTCACTTTAAGAAATAGCTTCTTCGTGATGAAAGGCAGTATGTTCTCTAATGCCCGCTCTGCACTCCTTCTACTTTTACAAAAGATGAGGAGATCGTCCGCGTAGCGTACGAATTTATGCCCTCTTTTTTCTAACTCTTTATCCAATTCATTCAGCATGATATTGCTCGACGATCTTACTTTGGTTCACCGTATCGAAGTATTTCTCTAAGTCCATATCCACCACATATTTGTACCCTTCACCTATATGGCTCAGGCTTTTCCTAATCGCATCGTGTGCACTTCTCTTTGGGCGAAAGCCAAAGCAGCAACGGGCTGAGGGTCTAAGATTATCATCTATCTCCATAATTTTCACTTCTCCATCATAAACAAAGCCCAAATTATAGTTTACGAAACTATTACTTACCTAGAGCTGAGCCTGTACTAAATTTCGGGGAAAACCGTCTTAAAAAAACCAGGCTTGCCAATACAACGATGCTACGAGTACTGCTTTGTTTTGTTCTTGTTTACGGAGCTTAAATCTAAACGTACTGCTCCGGTAAAGCTTTAATAATCTCTTCATATTTTAGTGCAATAGTAATTTCCAAAATATGAACTGGATTTTGATGAGCGTAGGCTAACAGCAGTTCTTTATTGAATTCGTCATCGTTCATTTTCAAGCTTTTTCGGATTAACTCCATCATTGCTTTTTGACTTCTCGTATTCAATTGCTCAATTTTCTCCACAGCCAATTCAATTTCACTCTCCATAGTAGCGCTCCTAATTCAGATTCGTTTAAGTTCTAACATAGTAATTCGGCTTTGTTTTGTGATTTGTGGTTTGCAGCGTTTTATATTTCGTAGAGACGAGTAACACCCTCGAATCTGCCTTATCAGATTTCTTTTCTCAATCCAGGTAATCCTTATATTTTCATGCCATTAAAAATAAGAAAAGCCGCGATTTACGCGACTTTTGTCATTGTATTTACTCTTAAAAGGTAAATACATGATTACCAATGGTAATCTTGGTGGACCTTTTTTTGCTCCAAGATGACTTGGTAATATCAGGATTGTAATAAAATAGTGCCCCATTTGTTGGATCCAAACCATTCAAAGCAGCTTTTGCTGCGCGGTAGGCTGATAAATTTGGTTTAAGGTTAAACTGCCCATCATCAACGGCTGAAAATTGACCTGGTTGATGAATAACCTCAGTGATGGAGTCAGGAAATTCTTTGGACTGAACTCGATTAAGAACGACGGCACCCACGGCAACTTGTCCTAAAAAGGACTCTCCTCGGGCTTCGGAATGAATTATTCGTGCCATTTCATCCATCACCGACTGCTTGGGTGAAATCGTATTTTTTAGTTTAGACAGAGTTAAAGAATCAGCTTCACCATCAACTGACAAGCCATAGCTGGCTTGAAATTTTTTTACCGCATTCTTAGTCTGGTTACCGTAATAACCGGTAATTCCTGTTTTAAAGTAACCGAGAGCGCTTAATCGTTCTTGCAAATCCAGTACTTGGTCACTTTGTGTGCCCTGTCCTAACGACTGAGCACCGACCGGCACGGCCATCCCCATTACACCAAGGGAACAGACACAGATAAGAGCTTGTAGTTTCTTCTTCATGTTTCAAGATAACCTCCTCTTCCTTTTCGCACTGCACATGGAAACGAATGCAGCATTACAAATTTAGGGGTGTTGATCCGACTCAAGATGTCGCTTGCCTTACACGCTCGAAATGTAGTGAACAGCACCAAGCTGTCCCTATAGACTTCGGGAGAAACACCAATTAAGGGTCGCAAATCACCAAATAACGACTGAATCTCCATCGTCGGGCAGGCATATCCTAAAGAGAAAGATTAGCTCATTCGAAACGAAAACGGATGCATCGGTATCCGCTGTTCCACTATCGTTCTTCCGTTAACGCAATCACTTCTTGAATATTTTTGGGTTTTTAACCCTCATTGAAATTACCTCTCCGCAATCTAAGCAAATGGTAAGAATAAGAGGAACACCTAGGCTAAAGAGCTTATTTTTGGGATGAACATTACCTTCGCCTCTTGTTTCACCTTCACCAAAATTAATTCCACCACAGTTAATACAAGGTCTCATTAATCAAAATCCTTTCAAAAAAATATTGAGCTTATTATATTTCTTTCGTTAATTTCCTCCTCAACCTTGGTGGTTAAACTCTCGTTATCCGTTAGAGTTTAATTACTTATTGCAATTTTTGCTGGTAAAAAACAAGACTGCTTTGATTCTCAAAGCAGTCTTGTTGAAGTTTTTCCGATATTTTATTTGTTAAGTTGCTGAACATATTTCGCATCTCGGAGCAAGAAATTCGATGCGTCACTAGAAATGTGCTTTCCGCTTTGCGCTTGCAGTTCATTGATAAAACTGCTCAGATCACCACTAGCCAATTTGGCTTGCAAGCTTTTCGCAATACCGGCATTGTCAATTCCTTTATTCTGAGCAAATCGCTCGACTAGGTCTTTGAGAGATTCCATATTAGCCGTAGTTCGGAACGTCACGGTTTGGTTCTGCACGTTTCCGGCCACATCGCTCGCAGTAATGGTTAACGTATGGGTGTCGAGTTTCAAAGTGTAAAGCGGAATAGCTACACCTTGCTGCAAGTTTTGGCCGTCCAGAGTTACTACGGTTTTTGAGCCGTCTACTCCAGACGAGCTATCTGATACCGTAAACTGCGGAATCAAGTCGACGGAGTCGTTATAGCTGTCCTCAATGGGCGGCGATACCGTAATGATAGGTGCGGTATTGTCCAAGCTGAAGCGAATCGATTTCACCGACTCCTCATTCCCCACATTATCCGTTGAACGATAGCTAAGGGTAAAGTTACCGTCTTTGCTAAATGTAATCGGAAGCGTATAGGGATTCCAGACCACTCCGCCGTCTAGACTGTACACCGTCTTCGCCACGCCGGACAAATTGTCCTTGGCGTTGAGACTTACCGTCAAAGGATGCACATACCATCCGTTTAAGCCGTCCGGTTCGGACGGTGCAACTGCAGCAGTCGTTGTCGGCGCCACGTCATCAGAAGGTTTCACGGAGGCGTCTACTCGCACGTTGTGCAGCATGACGGTGTTATTGGTACCCGTGTTGCCGTATTCGTAAGAGGAGTTGCCAGAGTTGTTAATGCGGATGCCGAAGCCGCCGAGAATGTTGTTACCCAAAGCGCCGGTATCATCCGTCCACGAGATGTCAACCGAATTAGGCAGATTTTGTTCGGTTTGCAGCGGCGTCTTCTCGGACAGCGTCGAGGCTTGTACGCGAAGGGTGCTGCCCGTTACGGAAACGGTAATGGTGCTCTTTGGCATAAACGCGACTGTCTTTAGGGGCTCGCTCAACGGTGTCTGATTGGTGCCCTCATATTTATACAGCGTCCATATCGTAGCGTTAGAGCCGCCGGCAGCGGTACGTTCTACGCGCAGGCCGTATCCCTTGCGGGTCGCCGGATCGTATTTAACGTAGATATCCATGAAGTGGCCGTTGCCGCCGAAGCCCTGGCCCTCTACCTTACTTGTGGAGTAGTTCAGGTTTAGCGACATATCGCCGTAGCTGCCGGGTTGACCGAACACGAATCTGGTGTTCGTACCGTTGGAATTGCTCTGAAGGCCCCAAATCTTATCCGTGCCGTTGCTACCGATACCCCATCCCCACGGCACTCCTATACCGCTCACGCGGTCAAAGAACCATCTGCCCTTCGTGGTGGTATTGTCTTCATTGGTAAAATACAAATTCTTAAAGTCGGTATACAACGACGTTTCCGTTACGTCGGCCGCCGTGACCGCACGCTGGGTGTATACCGTGACGGGGGCGCCGGCGGAGCTGAACTCATACTTCGGTATGATAACGGCGCGCAGGTAGTAACCTACGTCGAACTTATTAAGAGTGTAGTTTTTATACGGATCGTCTACGAAGAATTCGTTAGCGTCATTGCGCATCGTGCCGATATGAATGCCGTTCGTAGTATCGGGCCCCGTCTCGCGGTACCATTCGATGACGGAGGTATCCTTGTATCCGAGCTGATCCAGCGTGTAGCTGAGCGTCGCAAGGTTCTCGCTGATATCGATCGCGGGCTCCTTAACCACGGGCGCGGGGACGGCCGTCGGGCGGATGTACAGCGTCGCGCCGGCCGAGATACCGCTCGGAAGCGTGCCCGTCACAATCGTCTTAACGATAGCGCCGGTATTGTTGGGCTTGGCGGTCAGCGTAATTACGCCAGTCGCCGCGTCGACTGTGCCGTTCAAAAGACTCGTATCGTACGACCAAACGGTATTTTTTACGTCGACGGAATCCGCCGGACCCGGGGCGGGAGTCAAAACGGCCCTGTTGGTGTTGTCTGCTTTGTCGGAATACATGATTTTACCCGTTGCGCCGACTAAGAATCGGTATGGCAGGTTGGCGTAAGATGCCCACTCAGCGTTGTACTGGCCTTTAGGGTCCCAACCGTCTTTACCCTTTAAGAGGTTATACACGTTGTATTCCTCGCCGACCTTAAAGGCTTCAAGGGCGTTTCCTTTAAGCGTGACGGAAGTTTGCGGCTGGGACGAGCTGATTACGAGCGGCGTTTTTCCTTCGCCGATTGTGTTGTTCGACACAAAGTGGCGGGCGTCCTCGCGTACCACGTTTTCCCACTCGACAGATTCGATACGGCCGGTGAACTCGGTATCGATGATGGCGAAGATACCGTTCGCATTAGGGCCGATTGCGTTGGACTGCTTAGCAAGGTAAAGATCCGTACTAGTCATTTGCGGCATGCCGATGATTTTGCTGCCCAACAGGACGTTGATGCCTCCGTTACCAGCGCCGCTGACGGACGGGTGATTGCCGAAGAAGTGGAAGGTACTGTTCTCGTACACATTGACACCGCCGGCGAAAATGGAGTCGTCGGTTAATTGGAAAAAGCTGTCTAAGAAATACGCGCGGGCGGGCGCAAGGCCAACCATCATGTTCAAATAGCCGACGAACCGCGTGTTTTTAAAGTACAGCTTGTCGGGCGCGCCCGTGCCGTTGGCTCGCGTTAAAACCTCGGCATGGTTTTTGGAGTCTATGCGCTTATTCATATTTTGCGACGGATCACGCGGATAAACCAAATCCTCCTGCGCGTAGTTTGCGATTGTGACATTCTCGCCGTGGAAGCCCGAAGAGATGCCAAACGAATACCAACTGCCGGTCGCGCCTAGGCCGGTCGCGCCCCCCTCGCCACGGTTTCCGCTGATGATTGCGTCTGAAGCATCCTCGGTAAGGCCGATGAAAGAGATGTTTTCGCCCAAAATGCTGAGGCCGATATTCGGACCTGCAATCACGCCGCCTTCCTTATACGTCAAATCCGTCCAGTACACGCCGGGGGCAACGTACACCGTCGTGCCCGCGGGCAGCGTCAGCTCGCGTTGGTTTGCGGACAGAGTTCCCAAGGTCTGCAGCGTCGCCGCAACGTAAGGGCTTTCAAGTTCTTCAGCCGAGGCGTAGGCGTTCAGCAGGCGATGCGTCTCGTCCACCTGGACCCACTTTGCGTGCAGCACCACGGAACCGGCCACCTTTTCGTTCAAAAAGTCCCACATATGGACACTGGTGTTTTTATCCGTGTACCAACCCACAAATACCCAACCGTCCTTTTCAGGACGCGCAGGAACCGTGATTGCGTCGCCGACACGCACGCGTTGCGGATCAACCGCGCTACCGCCGTCGGTGTCAAAAATTACTAACAGATTATCGCCGTTTATCGCATAGATATCAGACCACTCACTTTCTCCGAAGGAATTGACCGCTTTTATCCTAAAGGCATATGTTGTGTCCTCGCTGTCGGCCTGTGCCAAAATGGCTTTCAAGTTGGCGAATTGGTCTATCTTTTGGGTGATAAAGGTGTTTGGCCTGGAACTCGCTTGAACGGTTCCAATTGTTTCCCAATTGTTACTTCCCTTATCCCACTGAATTTCATAGTGGTCTGTCGAAACATCTTTGGAAACCCAATTGATTGTAAAGGTATCTTTGTAGACAACAATCTTGCCGGGATCAGGTATAAATGACGTAGGCCCACCGAAAGCAGAACGAGCTTCGTCGTTGATTTTGACGCTTGAAATTGCAGGAGCCGCGGGAGCCGAATCGGGAGCCAGTGCAGGCATTGCGCCGGTATAGGTCTCAATCTCGTTTCTCAAAGCTTCCACTTGTTCCGGGGTTTCTGTTGGCCATACGCCACTACGGTTTGGCCTGAAAGACCAATCCAATTGCGCAGAGGGGGTTGTGGTCATAGTCGGATTCGTAGTGGTTGAACCTGCAGCAACAACAACGCCAATGTCCAGCTTCGGGTCAAAGTGCTTTCGAGAAGCCTCGTCAAGAACATTTGGCTGAAGGCTTAGAGCAGCATCCCTGAGGTTTTGAAGATCTGTCTCTGTAAGACCGGTCATATAATCTGAGGAGCGTCTAAAACCATCTACACTATTAGGGAAGTCGCCTTCAGTTACATTCTCTCTTGCGATGATAAAGCCGGGAGCGTCTCCAAAGAAATGGTTATATCCACTTCCAGTGGTAGAATCAATGGGATCATTCCCCCTCGCATGACCCTGGCGGCTTCTAAGGAATGGGAAGTTGACGTTGTCAAAGATATTGCCTTCCGCCCATATGGTTGCATTGTGGGCCGCGCCAATACCATAACCCGTATTTCTATCTAAGAGAGTATTATGATACGTATGCCCCTGAATACCATCATACAGGTTGTTAAACACGTGAATCCTGCCGTTGCGCACACGGGGGGTCCTTTCCTCCGAGCCCAAGAACCAGTTGTGGTCTAAGGTGCCATAGTGAGCGCTTATTGAAGTGGTGCCGCCGCCAATCAGCAAGACCTTGCTGCTACCGGCATATTTATTGTAAGAAACTGTGTAGTTTCTTGCGTGGTTCGTTATGTCTGTCGCGCCGTCACCCTTTGCCTGGTCAGGGTCTTGATTCAGGGCGAGATACTTGTTCTGCCCGTATCCAAATGTACAGTTATGCACCCATACATTGGAAGCCCTTATGGTCGTATTGGCACCGTTAATCTCTATGGCGTCGTCATACCATTGGTCGAACCTGAGGTTGTTGAATACCACATTGTGGGCGCCGCTGGTGCTTATGCCCCAGCCAAAGATCGTCGCGTCAGGGCCAATACCTTCGATGGTTACATTGCCGTTGCCTTGGCCGACCTGAATCATACGGTTACTGTTTAACCACGTAGGTCCTACCGTGCCGGAGTTGGCAACGGTTGAGTTGACCGTTTCAAAAGAGCCGACAGTACCTAAGAAGCGAATGACAAGAGGCGTTCTCGCATTTGCAGTAGATCCTCTGCCTTCTGAAAATACATTCGAGGGTAGGGTTTCCATCATATTTTCATGGGTTACATAGATTATTTTAGCATTGGGATCCACTCTGCCATCCGGCAAATATCCGCCTGTGGCCCCATCGATAGCAAGAGTGTGGCTTCCTTCGAAAGTATTTGCGTTGGAAGGTACAAACGCTGCGCCATTTCGCGGGAAAGAGCGAGTTTTAAGATCGGTGAATGTGTGAAGAACCGTCGTGCCGTCTGCCGCCCTGACTTGGATTTCGTATTCTCCTCTGGGAAGGCCGGGAATATCCACACGCCAGGTGTTGCGGGAAGGATCTACCTTGCGGACAAGCTGGGTGTCCACTTCTTTCCAGTCCACAAGCCAGCCTGTGATTGAACTGTTATCTCTCCAGTCATTAGCGCCCAAAGTACGGACGTAAGCCCGGTATCCGACGTCGGATTTACCTGTCCAAGTGGCATTCGCAGTTTCAAACCAAGTGCCTGCGCGCGCAGTACCTGTGGGTGCAGGTACATCGACACCTGTCGTGGCAAACCCGATTGTCGGGAACATACTAAGCACAAGAAAAAAGCTGATCAGAATGTTGACTACTCTCTTTACTACATTCATACATACACCTCTTATCATTAATATTTGAAGGCTGCGCTTCACACCCGCAATACTAAATGCTTGTAAACATCAGAAAGGTACTTGCCCGTTTCTTCAATGAAAGCCTGTTCGTATAAAGCCTCCCTGCATTCGATTCTTACAATCTTGTCAATAACCAATAACGAGCAATTGCACCCCCTTCTTAGCTGCAAATGCGGTCGGCATAGCTAAAACTGTACCAATTGTAAGCGTTAACACTAAAATTCGAAGTGACCTTTTCAATTTGCATGCGCTCCTTTTAGTTGGAAAGTGGTTGTATCCCCTTGTCTATATTATCGCAAGCAACGTAATATTTCTCTTCGTCTATCTCTATTTTCCTTAAAAACTATTCATATTTTTCACTAAAATCATGTATAATAAATTGGATTTGACTAGAAATTGAAGAAACGATATCCTTGCTTTCGTCCATTGCTTTGTTTTTCAAATCAGATGATAGGTTTAGCATTTACTAGAATAGGTCATCATTTTACTAGAGTGATAGATTCCGAATCTTACGAAATATAATTAATCTGCCCGTCCCTGCACAGGCTGGGATCCCATAAAACAAATAAGCCGCGATTTACGCGGCTTTTAATGAGATAATGTTCTTATCACCCGACAACAAATGCAATATATCGTTATAGCAGCGATTCGGCGCCGTCAATGAACAGCTCCGTGCCAGTGATATGGCTCGAAACGTCCGAGGCAAGGAAAGCTACCAGGTCGGCCACCTGCTCCGGTTGGCCTGGCGCGTGTTCCAAAGGTTGGTTACCTTGCGGATACTTGACCGGAATTTTGATTTTCTCGAGCTCTGGCGTCGGCTGCGTATTTTCTCCAATATTTGTCTTGATCGACCCTGGGCAGATGGCGTTGACGCGTATCTTGTACTGGGCCAGTTCCAATGCGGCCATTTTGGCGAATGCCACTTGCCCTGCCTTAGATGTGCTATAGGCCGTCATCCCGAACCCGGAGAAGGAGCGGCTTCCGTTAATAGAACTCGTGATGACGATGCTCCCGCCACTCTCTTTCATATGAGGAATCGCATGTTTAACGCATAGGAACGTCCCCTTTAAATTGACGAAGAGCGTACGATCCCAATCCTCAGGCTTCATGTCTTCGATCGGCGCTAAAACCCCATTGATGCCGGCATTGGCAAAGACAACATTCAGCCGCCCCCAGGTCTTTACCGTCTGCTCGAACGCCTCCTCAACCCGGTTCGGATCGGAGATGTCGACGTCGATCGTGATAGCCTGGCCGCCTGCTGATTCTATATCTTGTTTCGTCTGCTCTCGCCGGTCGTCCTTCAAATCCGCTAGGCATACTTTCATCCCTTGCTGCGCCAGCATTACGGCGGCAGCCCGTCCAATACCGGATCCTGCTCCGGTGATCAATGCGACCTTATCCTTCAAATCCGGCAGTAGCATACTCGGTTTTTGTATCGTTTTCAAGTTTGTGTGGTTTCACCCCTAACCCTGTATTGTATTGATGGTTTGAAAAAGAATCCATGCTTGGTTTGCCCGACCAGGGTGAAAAATATGTAAAAGTTGTAAACAATTCTAAATCTTCGACTTGCTTAACTGCCCGTTACTTGAATGAACAAAAAAAGAGCTGCCGATGAGGCAAGCTCGTTCACTATCTTTATCCGTTAGCTTTACGATAAAATCCTTGAATCATGACTGACCCCTGGCGAATTCAGAGGTCATCCGATTACAAGCGGTCTCGAATTATATGTATGAATTGGCTTTTAGATCAGCCAAGATCTCTACGGCTGCCCGTTGGCCGGTTTCGACTGCGCCATTCATATACCCTTGAAAATCAATAGATGTATGCTCTCCTGCGAAAAAACAATTACCTTCGCGTTCACGCTCGATACCTGCGAACTGCGTATATTGTCCCACTTTCCAATAGGAGTAAGAGCCTTTGGTCCACTTGTAGCCGGCCCAGTAATCGAGTGTCGTCTTGCCGTTCCATTTTGCAGTACTGCCAGGTAAAACAGACTCGATTTGCGTCAAAAATTTATTTGCATATTGTGCAATATTTCCATCTCCAAAATTGTCTCCAAAATTCCCTCCGGTGTAGTTTACCAAGATGCCGGATGCCCCTGCCTGAGTAAGAGAAGCATCCCAAGTATTTTGGTAGCCCGTATCCGCAAAAGTTTCGCCTGAACACCCTTGCGTCTCCCAGAAGCGATCCGTAAATTGCACATGAAGCTTGGAGTTGGTGCCCATTCCTTGTTGCCGTATTGCGGTTTGTTTTAGATCTCGAAATCCTGCTTTTGAAAAGTCCACGCTTGAGCGAAGTATCGAGAACGGAACAGTCAAAATCACCTTATCGGCGATAACATCGTGAACACCACTGTTTGTTTGAAAGGTCAATGTATAGGAATCGTTGCTGTTTAATTTAATGGCAATGAGTTCTTTACCCAAGTTGATCTGATTTGGAAGTCTTGAGGAAAGTGCAGAGGCAAGCTGATCATTTCCACCCCGGATATGAAACTTCTCGTTCGAAGGACCGAATAAACGTAATTGCCCTTGGCCTCTATACCCTAGAAGATATAGTAGATTTAAGGCGCTTTGACTGCTGGATTCTCCTCCATACTCAATCGTGTAGGCGATGTCAAGCAGCTTACCTAGCTTAGAAGATGTACCCCCAGGAACATTCTGACTCAGCCAATCTAATACCGAGATGCTGTCCAGCTCTAGTCCACGCTGTGTATACGAGTTATACAACGTCGGATAGCCTGCTTCCGAAATATCTTTATGTAAAGCTTGCCAAATCTGTTTGATGTCATTCGTAGCCTCGGCATAGGTATATGGGGTTCCATTAAAATAGTAAAGCGCCTCCGTGCCTTTTTTCTGTGCTTGAAACAGATTATCAAGCATAAGCCCCATTTCCTGAGCTAAGTGTTTCATTTCATTATGGCCAGTATCGATTAATTCACCACCCTGCTCCACAATCTGGTCATTGGCAAAATCTCCTCGGCGAGTCCAACATCTCCCCCCAACGCGGCCAGATGCTTCATAAAGATCTGCTATGTAACCGGACTTCTTCAGGTAATAAGCTGCCGTTAATCCGGCCAAGCCTGCTCCAACGATTGCAATTCTTGGAGTTGCGGCACTTTGGCCGGGGGGAGATCCAAACGCCCTTTGAACTAAGAGGTTTGGAAAAGATAATGCCAAACCTACTGCGCCTGCTTGTTTCATAAATTGACGCCGGCTGATCTTTTTATCCAGAAACTCAACGGTTTCGCAGGATGGAGTTGTTGAATCCTGTCCTGCTCTTGAAATGATTTCTTTTAATTGATCAATTATCGGCAAATGTCCCAAATGCTCACCCTCCAATAGGCTGTAGTTTTACTTTGACCTTATGAGTAATTATATAGGGGTAAACTTAAAATGATTGTCGAATCTTCATTGGCGGGATGGTTTCAGGATACGCGGTTCCGTCATTCCCATCATTGGTTGTCTCGTGCCAGAACGTATACTTATTTAATCTAAAAAAGTAACGTTAATATGGCGTATTTCCTAATATGTAACTACTATCTTCTCATATTGCTCGATTACTCGTACTGTATCCACTTTTAGCTTCTGATATAAAGAGATGTATCTATCCAATTCGTGGCTAATTGCAACTACATTTTCATTTGTAAGACTGTTTTGTACTAATGCTTCTTGAACCATTTGAAGACGCACTGTTTCGATTTTTTCTAAGAGGAATTGCTCCATTTCACTTATCTCCGTTTCTGTTCAAAAAGTCGACAAAGATATTATAAAACAGACGGATACAATAAGGTTGTTACTATTTGTCGAATATCTAAAATAATATTTTAAAAAAATCGTTTACTCTTGATTTTATGTTTCAAACTATTTTGTCATATCGCTAATAGCCTCAATTCTTTCCACAACCCATTTTGAGGAAATAGGCTACCGAGTGAATTCTTCGGTAGCCTCCTTAGATATGAATGTTGAACTAAAGTTTTCGTTAGCTGAGTCGATTGAAGAAATTTCTCAATTAATATCTCCTATATAAAAGACATCTGGTATTTTATCATTTGCGATTTCAAATATATAATGAATCAATCCTTTTGGGAAAAACCTATATTCATCAAGACTTATTACTGGAATCCACTCAATCCCAATGCAGTCCTCATCTGGAGCTATTCCATTTCCGACATTTTGCGCATCTATTATGTCACGCAAATTAGTTAAAACAGATACATATTTGTTTATTTTGTGCCTCTATTATAAGAAAGACAAGTGTTATAAAATATAACAAGCCGTAATAAACATTACCAAAACTGAGGAGATGAATTTGCATTCATGAGAAACTTAACATTAGAAAAACTGAAATTCATCGAAAGCCAATGCGTTAATCCACAAGATGCAATCATCATCAGTTTATTAATAGAAGGCGTTGACATTAGCGAACTTGTAGGTTTAAAACAAGATTCCCTTGATCTAAAAAATCGTATACTTACAATTAAAGACTGTTATGGAAAACAGAGAAAAATGGTAATTTCAGATAGATGTGTTGAACTTTTTCAAAGTGCCGTAAAGCAGTCTACATACATTTTGAATAGTGGATTTAACCAAAGTAAACAACGTACAGTCAGTTTGAAATACAGCGATTATCTTATTAAGGTATGTTTGGAAGATTACATAGCTAATGAAAGTATGATCACCGAGATAGATTCCGTTATTAAGAGGGCCGTTTATATGAGACTTAACAGATTAGCAGAATTGTATGCCTTCGATGAATTACCTCAATTATCAAC
>NZ_JBFUHL010000047.1:0-42146 GCF_056402415.1 Paenibacillus sp. P4_A9 | reverse complement strand
GAAATCGGCAAAGAAATGGGAGGACCTGACGCCATTTCTGGATGCTGTGAAAAAAGGCGAACCTGATATGATTCCTTGGGAATACAGCAATCAGCAAGACAATTTTGCGGATATGTCCGTCGTTTATGGCATGGATTCTGTGGGAGATAATAAAATTCCCGGCTGGGTTCGTTATAACGATAAAGATATCAAGGTAATCAATCAATACGAAACMCAGGAGTATAAGGATTATCTCAAATTGTTCAGAAGCTGGTATCAAAAAGGCTACATAAAGAAAGATGCCGCTACGATGAAGGATTATGTACCGGACAGAAAAGCCAAACGAGTTGCCGCRTTATATAGCAACCCGTATCCAGACCTGGTTGACATGCCTGAGCTTGGCGCCTCTTCTTTCATGGCTATGTCGCCGCCAGATGATAAGGTTTACAGTTACACCAAGAGGTTTACCGAGCCCTTTATCTCTGCCAATACGCCTTCAACTGCATTAGTTGCTGTAGGGGCCAACTCGAAGCATCCCGAAAAGGCAGTTCAACTGATCGAATTGCTGAATACGAATGACGAGCTATTCCATCTCCTCGCATTCGGTCAAGATGGGAAAGATTACAAAAAGATTGGCGAAAAGAAAATTGACATGATCAAGGACCAATACAATTTTAACTGGTCTGAATGGGAAATCGGACAGTCTTATAACAGGATGCTGTGGGATCAGAACACCGATGTCGAATCGCGTGAAAAGTCTCTCAACATTATTTATCAAGCTGATAAGACAGCAATGATATCGCCTGTGATGGGATTTGTATTTAATACGGAACCGGTTAAAACCCAAATGGCAAACGTTGACGCGACTTTGAAAGAACTTCTATATGCACTCGATTCGGGCTCGGCAGATCCTGATAAATATTATGAGGATTTCATAAAAAAATTGAAGAATGCCGGAGCCGACGATATTATCGCGGAGAAGCAGAAACAGATCAACGAATGGAAAAAGCAGAATGGCAAGTAAGCATGAAGCAAATAAAGTCAAGCAATAGCTTTTAGCGGGATTTATCAAGTGAGGGGAAGCAGGTTAAGATCAGCTATGTGATTGACTTCGCTTCCTCTCCTGCTTTGCGTAATGGTGAGTCATCAGTACCGTGACAAGACTTTTTTCTTGATATTTGTAAGCGTATCCAACCTCGAGTGGGAATTTACAAAAAGGAGGAAAGAAAAGAATGATAAAAAAAATTAAACAAATAACTTCAGTGGCGTTGGCAACTGCAATGATCGTTACATCCATGTTTGCTTTTCCTACTAATAAAGTAGAAGCACAGCAGGTGTCAGGTAATGCCCCGTTTATTAACTCATGGTTGGTTTCAGGTCCATTCGTATCCCCTGTAGTGGACCAAATTTATGGAACTACAGTCGGAGAAACCGTGAAATACGCGGCGTCGGCATCACAAATAACAGCATCATCGTCAACTCTTGCAGTAAACCCTGTTTCAAAATTAGTTGATGGAAGCACAAGTAGTCAGTGGGTGACAGAAAATGATTCTGCTCCATGGGTGAATCTGAAATGGAGTCAGCCTATTACAATTAATGAAGTGAAAATAGCGCAATGGGGCGATGGGCGTCACGTTAACAATTATTATCATCTTACTTTCACGCTGAATGATGGCAGCAAAGTAGAATCCGGAAAGGTGGATAGTACATCTTCCAGCGCATCCGCACCAAYCGTATATGCCATGCAATCCGAGTTGAAGAATGTAGTTGAAGTGAAGGTTGAAATCGATAAAGGACGTACACCTTATTCAAGCATAACCGGGATATCAGAAATAGAGGTAAATAACAAGCCGGCAGCCGGATCTGCTTCTAGCGCTGCTACGATCGCTCCCGTAATTGGCGATCCGTTAAGCTTGAATAACGAAAGTCATAAATGGGAATATTTCGATGATCGCATTTACAACAGAAACTACGATGATTATCAAGATTTATATGGATATTATTCTGTGAAAAAAGGCATCGATACTAGAAACAAATATGTATACGCTCACACATACGTATACAGCCCAGTTGAACAGCAAGCGTATTATAATGTAGGCGCCAGCGGTTCATATCGTCTTTATGTCAACGATAAGGCTGTAACCACACCGTCCACACCTGTGGAGGTGCAAAAGGATTTGACAAAACAAGCGATTCAGTTAAAGCAGGGTTGGAATAAACTGATGATTCAAATCAAGCATACGTATACGGAAGATGTTAATTCAAACAATGTTCCGTTAGGATTTGATCAAGATGTAGCTTACCTTGGGTTCTACGGAAGAGTCGCAGATCAAAATGGCAATAAAATAAATGGACTTGTTCATTCGGTTAAAGGCGCAGCTGCGGCTCTAGAAATTGTCACACAAGGCTTATCATCTGAGGATGCCATTAAACCACTTCCATCCCAAGGTATGCCGTTTGGTTACAAGGAATGGCCTTATGTATGGAATAAATCGGTGACCAACAATAAATACGGTGTTGCGGCATCTGCATTTCAATTTATGGCGAGCGGGGGAGCGCCTGGTTATACTTGGAGTCTCGTAGAAGGCAATCTGCCTGTTGGCTTGGCATTAAATGTTGATGGCACAATCGCAGATGGATTAGTGAATGGAAATGTCGATTTAAATAGCAGCAAAGGTATAATCAGTATTAACTGTGCACCAGGAGATTATAACTTTACTGTGCAAGTAACTGACAATAATGGAAATACGGCTAGAAAGAATATGACGATTACAGTAAAGGAACGTCCTAATAAATGGTTTGAAGAAGGGCGAGTGGGTGCTTTAACTCATGCTGCCCCCATTTACAGCTACTTTGTTGACCCGAATTTCTCTGCCGATTTATGGGCAGAAAGAGCAAAAGCTCAAGGGCATTCATTAGTTTCGGTTGAATCGGTACAACAAGCTTATCTTTGGCCGTCTAAATTTGCGGATCCAACACATGATAGGCATCAGTATCTTCCAAAGGATGCAAACGGTAAGGTAGTAGATGGGTTGAAACAGTTTGAACTGGCAGTAAAGCGTCATGGAATGAAGTTTGGCTTATATTATGGCGGCGGTATACCTTATTACACGACCGACGTCTATGTGCAGAATCAGATTGATTTGATTGAACGGTATGCGCCTGACTACATTTATTATGATGGGCCGCAAGGGATACCGAATGCCAACTTTGATGTGATTTACAGCGTTGTACGCAATTATAGTGATGATATTATCGTAAACTCCAATGCATGGGGTGCAGAGTATGGAGACCCTGATTTAAGAACCGAAGAAGCATCCGGTATTTACGCTAATGGCGCTGCAAATCATACTTTAAAACGTACGATTATGGAACCATGGAAAATGATACATACCAAAAATGGTCAATCTCCCTATTACGGTAAACGAGATGACTATAGGCAAGTTGCCAAGGAAATGATCATGAATGCCGGCAGAGGCTATGTGGATAATAATGATCAGACGCCTGTTGATAGTCGCGGGCCCAATTGGAACTCCCCTGAGGAAATTGCGACAAGGTATCCTAAAGCAGAGCAGGAATACATTGATGTGAGAGAAAGTTTTGTAGATTGGTTTGCACCTGTAGGAAAGCCGGAAAGACATGAGTCTACAACGGGTACAATGCCATATTTCCTTGCGGGCTATGGCTACGCAGATGATGGAAAAGGCAATTATGAAAAATTTGCTTTAGCTAACAGTACGACAGGCCMACAATGGGGATACGCAATGTATAGAGACAACAATGTTTATCTTCATATTATGAAAGGACCTGATAGCAAAAAAGGGCTTGATGCCATTCCTGGAAAGTCTTTAACGATTCGTCCGGTTCCAGATCATGTGACATCCGTAACCTGGTTGAACGAGGATATTCCTGTCACTTCTTTTGTACAAAATGGGGATAGTCTGACCATCAATCTTACTAATGTCCAGGAGGATCAGATTGACACAATCATCAAGATTGTAACGGACAATCCTGCACGCAAATATACGCTTACTAATGTCAAAGCAACGGGTGAGCTGTTGACACCTTCATCGCTCAAAATCAACACTGAGGGATATATGACATTCCCAGCGCTTAAAGTCAAGCTTTCAGGTTTAACATACAATAGTGCGAATCCTGCAATAGCGGCAGTTAATGCTAACGGAATCGTAACTCCGGTATCCAACGGAACAACGACGATCACTGTTAGCGGTACTTATGAAGGTGTAACCAAACCGGATACTTTAAAAGTTACAGCAAGAGACGGCAAAATTTATGTTGGGGAAAACATGATTGGCGCAACTTTACTCGTGGATGGAAAGGAAGCTTACGGCGAGGTTGATACACTAGAAAAACTCAGCTATCAAATCGAGGGCAGATCATCGAAAGGCGGAGCAATAGGGCTTGATGCGGCACAAATTCAATGGCACGGCGGTGTCGTTGATTTAAAAGCGGGTGACAATTTAAAGCCTGTATCGATCAGAGAAACAAATGGATTTATTTTCAATACAAATGAAATTATTGCGCCGTTCGTAGAGCAACCCACACGGGGAGTCGTTTGGGCTGATGTAACGTTAGACGGCAAAACATTTACAACAAATAGAGTATTCATAGACCTGCTGCCATACCAAAATCTTGCAGCCACTGAAATTACAGCTAGTCATAATCAAGGTGCAGTAAGTAAATTAGTTGATGGAAAAACAATTGAAGGCAATGATTTTGATCAATCCAAATGGTCGGTACCTGCAAATGAGAAAGCATGGATTCAATTTAAGCTGCCGACAAAGTCTCAGATTGCTAATATCAATCTTAACTTCAATTCTTTGGATCAAAGATATATCAATACGCCTAAAACAATAAAAATTCAAACTAGCGATGATGGTTTGGCATGGAATGATGTCAAAACCGTTAACGGTCCGACGGGTACTGCGTATTTTGGATTCTATGATCAATACGCATTAAACGCGGATGCTCAATACGTAAAATTACTATTTGAGGGCGGTTCAAACGGGTCAACGATTGATTTGCTTGAAGTGGCAATAAACGGAACGGATAAGTCCAATTTATTTGATCGTTTCGAATATGAGTACAAGCCGGTTACTGCAGCTACAGGTAAATATGACATTAAGGCTTTTACGGGTGCGGGTGCACCAATTGATTTGAAAGATGCGGTGATCTCGGTAACAAGTGAAAACCAGGGTGTGATTACAGTTGGCGATTCAAACCTGCTGACCGCTGTTTCACAAGGTATGGCAAAGATTCGCATCAGAGCAACAATAGGCGGACGCTCTATTGAAGAGGTTACTTATCTTTCTGTTGATCAGTCAGGAAGAATAGTTGTGGCTCCCTATTTAAGTGATATTGACTTAACTCTTAACAAAAATACAATTAAACTCAACAATCCAATCGTTGCCACAATTAATGGCTTATTAAGTACAGGAGAAACCGCTGATTTATCAATGGCTGCTGTAGAGTATCAATTTAGCGATGCAAGGTTATCTATTGTTGAAGGCAGCAATACAATCATTGCTAAAGGCGAGCTAGGTACTGGATTTAATGCAACCGTTGCTGTAAAGGTAACTTTAGACGGGGTGACCGTTATAAGTCGTCCTATGACAATAAATACAGTTGTTGATACGGTCCCTCAGTCACAAATGACGGCAACGGCGACAAGTCAGGAAACTGCTGGAGATAACAACGTAGCCTCCATGGCGATTGACGGAAATCCGGGAACGATCTGGCATACAAAGTGGAATAAATCCGACGTTCTCCCCCAATCGATCACCTTAAACCTTGGAGGAACCTATAAGATCAATAAAGTCGCATATTTACCAAGGCAATCAGGAGGCAGCAATGGGATTATAACAGGCTATAACGTGTATGTAAGTACGGATGGGGTATCTTTTACTAAGGTTGCAAGTGGAAATTGGGACAACAACAGTGCGGAGAAATACGCATCATTTACTTCGGCAAATGCATCTTACGTTAAGCTCGAAGCAACAGCGGGCGTCAGTGGGTTTGCAAGTGCTGCGGAGATCAATGTAATTCTTGATTCACCGGAAGTGCCGCAAGTTGTTATAGCCGGACCAGTCAAGGTGAACTCCGGGCAAACCTTCAATCTGACGATGGGACTGACCGGCGTTACGCAAAGCGTATACCAGCAAGTGTACGCCCAAGATTTTTTACTACAGTACGACCCTGCAAGTGTGCAATTCGAAACGGTTACATCCCTGAAAGAAGGGTTCCGAGTCATTGATCAAAAAGAGATGGCGCCGGGTCAACTCCGAATTGTGGCTGCCAGCGTGGGCGTGAACGTGACTGCCCAAGGCGATTTGCTCGCCATCAAATTTACGGCCAAATCTGTAGCTCAGGCAACTAGTACGACAATTTCTGTAGGTAATGTTGTTATTGCCAATGCACAGGGGAATGAGTTGCAGGTCGGCGGAGCCTCCCGTGAGATCCTAATAACTGTAACTACTATACCTGTAGATAAGTCGCTCTTGAATGCATCGATTGCAAGCGCTCAGGCGAAGTACGACGCAGCAGTGGAAGGCAATGGAGATGGACTGTATGCGATTGGCTCCAAAGCACAATTGCAGTCGGCCATCGATGCAGCAAAAGCGGCAGCAAACGCTTCGAATGCCACCCAGCAGCAGGTGGATAGCGCGAAAACCGCACTGGAAGCGGCGATTCAAGTGTTCATAAGCAAGAAAATAACCGCAGATGTCAATGGAGGCAGTGTCTCAATTGGAGACTTGGCTGTGGTTGCAGCTGCCTACGGCAAACAACAAGGTCAAGTGGGCTGGAATGAGAAAGCGGATGTAAATTATGACGGAATAGTTGACATTGTAGACCTTGCAGTTGTAGCAAAAGCGATCTTGCAATAGAACAACAAGCTTACAATGTTGAATGGAAAGTTGAGTTAATTACATTAGCGAAATTGAGGATTGATCGGCAATGAAATGGGGGAGGGGGAGCTTTTCCCCCTTCCGTATTTTGCAACGAAGAAATCGTTATTGAAAAAGTTTAGAATAAAGTCTTCAATTCCACTAGATTGTTGGTTTTGAAGGCTTATTTAGTAATTTTGTAGAAAAACCACTTTTTTTTATAAGTGGTTTTTAAGAAATTGAAGGATTCTTTGATTTTTGTTGTTTCTTTAGTTAGGGTTCGAATAGTATGCTCAGCGAATCAATTACTATTTTTTGCAATCATTGCCGGATGGATATCTCCAAGAAAATAGATACCCTAATGCGCGAAGAAATGTTATTTAAGGAGATGTTAAGTTGGCTTCGTTCACAAAAGAAGGTAAACAATTTATTTATAACGGTGAACCGATTCGAATCCTGTCGGGAGCAATGCATTATTTCAGAATTGTGCCTGAATATTGGAAAGACAGGTTGTTGAAATTAAAAGCTTGCGGTTTTAATACGGTTGAAACCTATGTAGCTTGGAATGTCCATGAACCGAGAGAAGGGCAGTTTAACTTTCAAGGCATCGCCGATGTTGAGCGATTCGTTCAATTAGCAGGAGAATTAGGACTGCACGTCATTATTCGGCCGAGTCCGTATATTTGCGCGGAATGGGAATTTGGCGGGTTGCCCTATTGGCTCCTTAAGGACCCTTCTATGCAATTACGTTGTTACTATAAGCCTTATTTAGATAAAATAGACACCTATTACGACGAATTAATGGCAAGGTTTAAACCCCTTCTATGTACGAATGGCGGACCGATTATCGCCATGCAAATTGAAAATGAATACGGAAGTTATGGCACAGATAAAGAATATCTGGCGTATATAAGGCAAGCCATGATCATCCGTGGAATGGATGTGCTTCTTTTCACTTCGGATGGGTATGACGATTCCAATCTTCAAGGAGGTACGTTACTTCCGGACGTGTTCGCAACAGTCAATTTTGGATCGAGGCCTGAAGAAGCATTTACCAAATTGCAGGAATATCAGCCGGGCAATCCGTTGGTATGTATGGAATATTGGAATGGCTGGTTCGATTATTGGGGAGATGAACATCATCAGAGAGGTAATGACGATGTTGTGGACGTATTGGACCGGATGCTGAAATTGGGCGCTTCCGTTAATTTCTATATGTTCCACGGGGGTACGAATTTTGGTTTTTATAATGGAGCAGGTTTTTTGGGTAAACACGAACCGGTCGCAACCAGTTATGATTATCACGCGATGTTGAATGAATCCGGAGATATTACGGACAAATACATCGCAGTTCGAGAATTGCTTTCCAAGTATGTGGATTTGGCGGATGTTGTAATTCCCTCTTCCATTCCAAAGAAACATTACGGCGTTGTCCGCCTTACAGAACAAACGAGGTTATTTGATTCCCTTGATCAGTTGTCCTCCCCGATGACAAGTAAATGTCCAATAACGATGGAACAATTAGATCAGGATTACGGATTTATTTTGTATACGACACAGATATCGGGTCCAAGGGCAAAGAATAAACTCGTACTCCAACAAGTGCGTGACAGGGCACTTATTTTCCTGGATGGGAATTATCAGGGGGTAGTTGAAAGAAACACGCATGATCAGACAGTGGAAATAAAAGAGAATGATATTCTGGTAGAAATACCTCCCGAAGGCGCGACATTAAGTATTTTAGTGGAAAATATGGGCCGGATTAATTACGGTTATAGTTTGAAAGATCCAAAAGGGATTACAGAAGGGGTTCGTTTTGAGCGAGGGTTTTTACACGATTGGAAGATTTATTCGCTTCCTCTTACCAATATATCGAAACTCGCATTCGGGGATATGCAAGATAATGTCTCATTTACGCCTACTTTTTATAAAGGCAAGTTTCATGTTGACGAAGTCGGGGACACGTTCTTGAAGCTGGAAGGTTGGATGAAGGGCGTGGCTTACATTAATGGCTATAACCTCGGACGTTATTGGGACATTGGTCCGCAGAAAACGCTATATATCCCAGGACCGCTTCTGCGCGAAGGGGAAAATGAGTTAATCGTGTTCGAACTGCATGGCACAAACGAACCGATTGCTATTCTTCAAGACTTTGCTGAGCTAGGGTAGTTTGTTGAAATTCGTTTCGTCACTAACGCAAGGTCGCTGTTAGAGACGAACGATGGCAAATCGCTGAAGCAGACGATGGTCTTGCATAACAGATAGATGACATTATTGGGGGGGGACTATCTTGAAAAAAATTACCGCAGTCCTCGTAGGTGCAAGGAAGAGACGGCAACCAATTCGCTCCGTTGGATAATGCGACTAGGGCGGAAGCGGTCACCTTAATTCTCTCTATGATTAAATAAATCGTCAAAATAAAATGAGGAACTGGAGAGTGATTGACCATGAAATATTCGAATCTTTGCAGAAGAACGGAGAATTTCAACCTGAATTGGAAGTTTATTCGCGAAGACATAAGCGGAGCCGAACAGAGTCGTTTTTCGGACGCAGGCTGGGAAACGGTCTGTCTGCCTCATACGCCAAGAATTGAATCGCTGCATGTAGACATGCATTTTCAAGGGATATGCTGGTATCGCAAGCATTTTGCCTTGGACGAAGCGGACAAAGGTAAGAAGATCTTTGTGGAATTCGAAGCGGCTATGCAGGAGGCTGACGTATGGATTAACGGCAAAGTCAAGCTGAATCATAAAGGCGGTTATTTGCCGTTTACGATCGACATAACCAACGATGTCGATTTCGATGGGGCCAATGTCATTGCCGTTCGGCTCGACAACCGGAACAATGGCTCCATACCGCCAGGAAAGCCGCTGGAGAGCCTCGATTTCTCCTATTTCGGCGGAATTTACCGCAATATTCATCTTCATGTAACGGAGAAGTTGCATATTACGAATGCCGTTTACGCCCGAAAACCAGCAGGAGGCGGGATTTTTGTCAATTACGCCGACGTCTCGCAAGAATCAGCGACGCTCGATGTTCAGACCCACGTACTCAACGAGCATGAAACGGCCAAGAAAGCGAAAATCGTGACAACGCTGCTAGATAATCAAGGACGACAAGTAGGGGCGGCCGAAAGCTTGATTGAAACGATTATGGCTGGCGGAGCGCATACGTTCGTTCAGACGATGACGATTAGGAAGCCGCAGCTTTGGCATCCGGACACCCCTTATTTGTACACACTGCAAACGAAAATCGTAGAAGACGACCATACGGCCGACGAGATTCACACCCGGATCGGCATCCGAACAATTTCGTTTAGTAAAGAAGGCGGTTTTGTCATAAACGGTGTAAAGCTGGTCATCCGCGGAACGAACCGACATCAACAGTTTCCCTACATCGGAAACGCCGCTTCGAACAACGCGCATTATCGCGATGCGAAGAAGCTGAAGGAGGCGGGCTTCAATTTCGTGCGGCTTGGCCATTACCCCCAGGCACCCGCTTTTCTTAACGCCTGCGATGAACTCGGGCTAATGGTCGTCGAACCGGTACCAGGCTGGCAGTACTGCGAGGAAGGTGAGTTCCAGGATATTGTCAAGCAAAATATACGGGATATGATCCGCCGTGACCGAAACCACCCTTGCGTGATCATGTGGGAGGTCAGCCTAAACGAAACGTACACTGGCAGGATAGGGGCGACGGATGAATTTTTTCACGAATGCCATCTGATCGCCCATGAAGAATATCCGGGGGATCAAATGTTTACTTCGGGAGACACGATGGGACGGAATAATCCCGCTTATGTCGGCTACGATGTGCCCTATACGCTATGGAACGACGAAACATTGTCCCGTCCGCTGGAGGAGGTCTTATCTGATAAAGGAGGATTCGACAGAGAGTACGGGGATTACGAGTTCGGCGGTCATGAGAGTACAAGTCGGGTACCACGTGACGCGGGAGAACAGAAGCTGCTGCTGCAAGCTTGGAACTATCAATGGTCACTAAATCGGAACCGTGGCAACAGGTGGTCGCTCGGAGATGCCTCGTGGGTCGGCATCGACCATAACCGTGGTTGTTTCCCCCGGTTGTCGGAGTGCGGGGCCCTCGATACTTTCCGGTTGCCCAAATTCGTTTACTATTTTTATCAGAGTCAACGAAGACAGGATATTGTTCATGAGCATGCAGAGAGTGGGCCGATGGTGTTTATTGCGAATTATTGGTCGGAACGCACCTCGCCGAAGAAGGTTGTGGTGTTTTCCAATTGCGATGAGGTCGAGCTGTTTGTAAACGGGAAATCGGTCGGCGTGAGAAAGTCTGATCAAGGTCCGGACACGGAATACGGTGAACGTGTGACAGGCTACGAGGTGGATTATTGGCTTACGAATGAAGAGCAGCATAGAGGGAAGGACGCATGCATGCAGGGGAAGACGGATGCAGGCGACATGAAGGTTTTTGCGTATGACGGAGGAAATTGCCGCAATTTGGCGCAAGCCCCGTTCACATTTACTGGTTTGGCGTACGTACCTGGTGAATTGAAGGCAATTGGGCGAATTGGCGGCAAAGAAGCGGCTGAACATGTCGTACGTACACCGCTTGAGCCTGAGACACTTTCCCTCCGCATCGACATGAGCGGGAAAGAGCTTTCAGCCGATGGGGCCGACTTCGTGTTTGTCTATGCTGAAATCAAGGACGCGAACGGGACTGTGGTACCCTCCGCCTGCAACGAGGTTTTGTTCGAGATCGATGGTCCGGCGGTTATCGTCGGTGAAAATCCGGTGCTGGCGGAGGCCGGTATTGCTACCGTGCTGCTGCAAGCCCGAGAGACGCCGGGCGAAATAACCGTGATAGCATTAGCTAAAGGAGTAAAGCCGGCCTCGATCAAACTGGCAAGTGTGTAATGAGATAAATATTGTTGTTTAGTTTGGAGCTTGGTGGTGAAGAACGGACGCAGCGCTTGGCTTCAGTTGTCATTTTATCCCGTGTTGTCAACTTGAGTAAACTGCATAAAGATTCTTCCAAGGGCAACTTGACAGATTTGGAAAGCGCAAGCTCCTATGCAGTAAATCAAATCAAAGATGCGGCTGAAGCTGGCCTCGTCAGCAGCAAGAACGTTGGTATTTTTGATCCGCATGGCAATTCCACACGTTCGGAGGCGCTTGCAGTCATTCTGAATGCATTGAACCTTAACCCTCAAATAAAAACACTATTGGACTTAATCCCGACATGAAGCGACCCTGATGTCGGGGTTAAAGGTATTTTAAGATCAATTTAAACATTTAAATTCATGACATCTTATTGATACAAAGTGTAACATTATGGATGGGTGTATTTTTGGCAAAAGTTCAACCCTAGTGGAACTATACTTCGGATAAAATAAGGGGGATATATGCTTAAACGAATCCTGTATTTGTGGTTTCACATGTTAAGTCGCCTCTATAAGAAATCGGGGTGCTGGCTGTCACAAAAATTTATATGATTAGTAAGAAAAAGGGATCAATCGATTGACCTGGCTAATATGTATTGGTCGGATAATCAAAAGTTGTTGTTTACGTTAATAAAGTGATGGGAATTTTGATGAAAGATATGAGGATATTGCATTTGTTTCCGATTTCACATGGCGTATATTTAGAAATGCAAATAAACAAAACGATCATCTAGGGAGGGGCATATATTGAGAAAATTGATTGAACTTGCAGTAGCGAGCGCTTTGGTTGTAATAGTAGCAGGCAGTGGTAACAAAGCTGCAACACCTTCAACTTCTCCGGCAGCAAGCACTGGCGCAGCTGCAACAGACGGTAAAAAACCAACGATCGGTGTGGCTATTTAAAATTTCGATGATACCTTCATGTCCGGTGTTCGCGCCGCAATTGCTGACGCTGCTAAAGACAAATCAACTGTGGATATCGTAGACAGCCAAAACTCACAACCAACACAAAATGATAAAGTTGACCTGTAGGCGTTGATGCTACGGCTCCTGCGCTTCAAGCACTTAGCGATGGCACTTTGCTTGGAACTGTTCTGAACGATGCGAAAAACCAAGGTGCTGCAACAACGAACGTAGCGACTGTTCTTGCTAACGGTCAAACACCAAGCAAAGAAACGACAGGCTATGATATTACTGACGGTAAATATTTTTGGATTTCCTACAAAAAGATTACAAAAGCTAACATGAACAAAGCGAAGTAATCCTAATAGAAACGGGCAAGAGCAGCTATCCGCTCTTGCCTACCTTATTTGGAAACCCGTGCAAAGCTAAAGAGAAACAGACTTAAAAAATGGCTTCACTTTGTAGAGATTATCGTGAGCTGGTAGGGGGAATTACCATGATATTACATGAGTATTTATTGGAAATGAATCAAATCTCCAAAGAGTTCCCCGGTGTCAAGGCGCTAGATAACGTTACCCTGAAGGTTCGCCCAGGAAGCGTACATGCGTTGATGGGTGAAAACGGGGCTGGTAAATCGACGTTGATGAAATGCTTGTTCGGCATTTATAAATCCGATGGAGGAGAAATTAATCTGAATGGTGAAACCGTGTCCATTCTTAATTCCAAGGATGCCTTGGCAAATGGTATTTCCATGATTCATCAGGAGCTGCACCCGGTTCCACACCGTAACGTGATGGAAAACATTTGGTTGGGCCGCTTCCCGCAAAGAGGCATCGGACCTTTGAAACTAGTGGATCACAAGAAAATGCGTAAAGATACAGTGAGTTTGTTTGAACAGCTGCAGATGGGTATTAATCCGGATACACTTGTAGGAACTTTGTCGGTTTCCAAGGTGCAATCCATTGAAATTGCCAAAGCCGTTTCCTTCAATTCGAAAGTCATTGTTATGGATGAGCCGACTTCGTCGCTGACAGGCAATGAAGTTGAGCAGCTGTTTCGCATTATTCGCGATTTGAAGAGTCGTGGCGTCTCGATTATCTATATTTCACATAAAATGGAAGAGATTCTAGAAATCTCGGATGAAGTAACGATTATGCGCGACGGAACAAAGATTGGGACGTGGGCGTCTTCAGAGCTGACAACCGATATGATTATCTCGAAAATGGTTGGACGCGATCTGAAAGAGCGTTTCCCCGAAAGAAGCAATGTGCCAAACGGTGTATTGATGAGTGTCGAGGGACTGACTTCAGTCATTCCAAGGTCCTTTAAGAATGTCTCCTTTGACCTCCGTAAGGGAGAAATTCTTGGTGTTGGCGGACTGGTCGGAGCACAGCGGACGGAATTGATTGAAGCTTTGTTCGGACTACGCAGTGTAGCATCCGGTAATATTTCGATCCATGGCAAGCAGGTAAAGCTCAAATCGCCGATTGATGCCATTAAACATAAAATCGCGATGCTCACGGAAGAGCGCCGAGTGACCGGGATTTTCCCTGTGTTATCGGTATTGGAGAACACGGTCATCGCGAACTTGAGCCGATATATGAACCCGCTTGGATTCATTAATGAGGCGAAACGAAAAGTCGAAGTTGAGAAAAGCATTGAGATGCTTCGCGTGAAGACACCGAATATGCACGCTCTTATCAAAAACCTTTCGGGCGGTAACCAACAGAAGGTGTTGCTGGCCAGATGGCTGCTTACAGAGCCGGACGTGCTCTTGCTGGATGAGCCTACTCGGGGAATTGACGTAGGGGCGAAGTTTGAGATTTATTCCATCATTGCTGACCTTGCGAAACAGGGGAAAAGTATTATCATGATCTCTTCTGAAATGCCCGAGCTTCTTGGGATGTCAGACCGAATCATGGTCATGTGTGAAGGACGCCTTACGGGGATCATTGAAGGAAATAAAGCAACAGAAGAAGAGATCATGCGTCTTGCTGCACAGCTTATTACATAATGGAGGGTCAAGAAACCATGAGTACAAGAACATTAAAATCTAGAGACATTAATGAGTTCGTGACCAAATACGCAATCTACATCGTATTGGTCGTGCTTGTTATTGGGATCGCAATTTATGATCCGCGTTTTTTATCCGTTAGTATCCTTCGTGATATTTTACTTCAGTCATCTACACGTGTCATTATTGCATTGGGAGCTGCGTTCATCTTAATTACGGGAGGCACGGACCTTTCAACAGGACGGATCGTCGGTTTGACAGCCGTTATCTCGGCATCCATGCTGCAAACGCAGGATTATGGCCGTAGATTTTTCCCGGATCTACCGAATTTGCCGCTGCTTGTTCCAATTATCATTGCAATTTTAGCTGGTCTTTTGATAGGTCTCATTAACGGGATAATCGTCGCTAAATTGAAGGTTCCACCATTCATTGCAACGCTCGGAACGATGGTAGCTGTATACGGCGCTAACTCCCTATACTTCGATATGAAACCGAATCAGTCTCAGCCTATCGGCGGTTTGAGATCTGACTTTAGTAAATTAGGAACGGGTTCAATTGGATCTGATGCCACGTATTCTATACCATATATCGTTATTATTGCAATTATAGTTGCCATTATCGTCTGGATTGTTTTTAACAAAACGAAACTAGGTAAGTACATGTACGCGATCGGCGGTAACATTCACGCTGCAGTCGTTTCAGGGATTAACGTAAACCGTTACTTGATCTACATTTATTCCATCGCTGGTGCCTTGTACGGATTAGCTGGGGTGCTGGAAGCTTCAAGAACTGGCGGTGCGACGAATAACTATGGAAACATGTATGAGCTTGATGCGATCGCGGCATGCGTAGTCGGTGGCGTGTCCACATCAGGCGGTATCGGAACGGTTCCGGGTGTTCTTGCAGGGGTATTGATTTTCAGCGTTATCAACTATGGATTGACTTTTATTGGGATTAGCCCTTACTGGCAGTTGATAATCAAAGGTGTTATTATCGTCGCGGCAGTAGCATTTGATATGCGTAAATATATGAATTCTAAATAAAAACATGTAAAGCGCAAACTTCTGTGAACTTGAAGAAAACGTTCCTATAATTTTTTGTGTAATGAACTGCACTCCCAATTGTTAGTTATGTCTAACAATTGGGGTCAGTCCTTGTAAAGAAGAGTAAGATTACTCCATATTAATGGCGAATTATTATAACGCAGACAGAACCTCTTTCATATTGATGTCAAAAAAGTATTTAACAACTCAATTGATAAATCAAACAACCCGATGGATCTTTCTGAGCTATCAGGTTGTTTATTATTTTTACGTTGCTTCGTGTTCACATCCTCAAAAAATTCGACAACACAGGAGAAGATTTGGAAGATTTGATCTCCATTGGGACGATCGGACTGATCAAAGCTATCGAATCTTTCTCGCCGAATAAGGGCACGAAGCTGGCGACTTTTGCGGCGCGTTGTATTGAGAACGAGATCCTGATGCATCTGCGCTCGCTGAAGAAAACGCGGAAAGATGTATCTCTGCATGATCCTATCGGAACGGATAAAGAGGGGAACGAGATTACTTTGATCGACATTCTCGGCAGCGAGGCTGACGATGTGGTGGATGCGGTGCAGTTGAAGATTGAAAAGAGCAAAATCTATCGGAATTTAGAGATATTGGACGACCGCGAGAAGGAAGTTGTGGTTGGTCGATTTGGTTTGGAGCTTGGAGGCGAAGAGAGGACGCAGCGGGAGATTGCGAAGGAGCTGGGGATTTCGCGTTCGTATGTGTCGCGGATAGAGAAACGGGCGCTCATGAAGCTCAATCATGAGTTTTATAAGGCGAAGCGGTAAAAGAGTTGAATTCAGTTGTTTGAATCGCAGACTTCATTCATTTGGCATCATTGTGCGGTTTCGTGATGGGCGATTGCACGAGGATGTGCCATGAGTTTTGAAGAATCAGTGAGTCGAAAAGCATAGCATAGGATTTGTAATAACTGTCGTAAGGACGAAACGCTGGGCTTTCGGCGTTTTTTTTCTTGGAGAAGCCGAATAAAAACGTTTGTCCCCCCCATAAAATGAATATAAGGCTGTACTGGATGACTTCGAGTTGTAGGGGGCTGACATGAAAACGATCCGAATTGGGGCAGGACAAGGATTCTATGGGGACTCCATTAAACCTGCAATTGAAACGGCGAAGAACGGGAATGTCCAGTATCTATGCTTCGATTGTCTCGCAGAATTAACGCTGGCTATTTTGCAAAAAGATCGGCAAAGAGACCGGGCAAAGGGATATACAGGAGATATTACACGAACGATGAATGAGCTGCTTCCTTTTGTAAAAGAAAATGGATTAAAAATACTGACGAATGCCGGGGGAATGAATCCACATGGAGCCGGGCAGGAGGTACTGCGTATTGCCCGGGAATTGGGAATTGAAGGACTGAAAGTGGCAGTGGTCACAGGCGATGATGTTCGGGATCGATTAGATGATTGGGAACAACAGGGCATTTCCCTACATCATATGGAAGATGGAAGAAATATGGAATCCATTAGGGATCGTTTGGTATTTGCCAACGCCTATCTAGGGATCGGTTCCGTTGTGGAAGCGCTTCGGCAAGGGGCCGACGTAATCGTAACCGGACGGACGACCGATTCCGCGTTATTTCTTGCTCCGTTAGTGTATGAATTTGGCTGGGGGCAGGAGGATTGGAACCGTCTGGCGCAAGGCATACTGATGGGGCACCTCATGGAGTGCTCCGGGCAGGCAATGGGAGGGAATTTTAGTGGGGATTGGCAGTCCATTAAAGATTTAGACAACATCGGCTTTCCTGTGGCGGAGGTCCGGGAAGATGGAGAATTTGTCATTACGAAGACAGAGGGAACGGGTGGGCTTGTCTCCGTAGATACAGTAAAGGAACAGCTGTTGTACGAGATTCATGACCCGTCCGCTTACATGACGCCGGATGTTGTATTGAACCTGACGGAAGTTCAATTGGAGGAAATAGGTGTGAACCGGGTGCGTGTGACAGGCGCTCGTGGAACGAAGCATCCCGATCAACTGAAGGTTGTCATGGGGTATGCGGACGGTTGGCTCGGGCAAGCGCTATGTGGCTATTCATGGCCCGATGCATTGGCCAAAGCACAGTCCGCAGATCGCATAATACGTAAGCAAATCGAGCGAATAGGTTTGCATATTGACGACATCCAAACGGATTATCTCGGCTATAATTCATTGCACGGGCCGCTTGCGAAAGTCCCGGAGGAAGAGCTGAATGAAGTGTATTTGCGTATCGCCGTACGTACGAGGAACAAGGATGATGCAGCCAAGCTTGGCAGACTTTTTCCGCCGTTGATGCTAAGCGGTCCTCCGGCCATGAGCGGATTCCTAGGGATGATGAAACCGCGCGAACTGCTTGGCATGTGGTCATGTCTCGTACCGCGTGAAATCATTGAGAGCGGGGTTCAAGTGACCGTTTTGGAGGTGTAAGTAATGGCCCGAATACAGCTTCGGTATGTCGCGCAAGCGCGTTCAGGCGATAAAGGAAACACGATAAATATTGCCTTATTTGCCCCAAATGCGGCTTTATACGGGGTACTGATGAGAGAAGTAACCGCAGAGCGGGTAAAGGAGCATTTTGCCGGATTAGTTGATGGAGAAGTTACCCGTTATTTATTGCCTAACCTGCAAGCGATGAATTTTGTGTGCAAGGAGGCATTGGGCGGGGGCGGTTCTGCATCGATGAGAATGGATAATCTCGGAAAATGTTATGCGTCCAACTTAATGCGACTCGAAATCGAAATTGAGGACGAAGTAATCTCTCCAAGTCTTACGTAGAAAGGTTGTGGAGATGGTGCATTTCGATTTGACAGATGAGCAAACAATGATCCGAAATATGATTCAGCATTTTGCAGAATCCGAGGTTGCACCAGGGGCCATTGATAGAGACCGTACGGGAATATTTCCAAAGGAAATATTCGAGAAATTAGCAAAGCTCGAGCTTATGGGGCTTCCTTTCCCTGAACAATATGGGGGTGGAGGTGCTGATACAATAAGCTTTACTATCGTTGTTGAAGAGCTAAGCCGAGCTTGCGCATCTACCGGAATCACCTACTCCGCTCATATTTCGTTGGGGGGAGCGCCCTTTCATCTATATGGAACGGAGGAGCAAAAGGCCAATTATTTAACTCCTCTATGTAAGGGGGAGTATTTGGGCGCTTTCGGGCTAACCGAGCCGGAGGCTGGGTCGGATGCGGGAGGAACTCGGACGACTGCTGATCTTGACGGAGATGAATGGGTGATAAACGGCTCCAAATGTTTTATTACGAATGCCAGCTACGCGCAGAACCTCGTTCTGACCGCTGTCACTGACAATTCCAAAGGAACCAACGGAATAAGTGCTTTTATCGTACCTACGGATACGCATGGTTTTACCGTACTTGATAACTATGAAAAAATGGGACTTCACGCTTCCAATACAACGGAACTAGTGCTTGATCAAGTGCGCGTACCCAGAGACAACCTGTTGGGAATTGAAGGCAATGGCTACAAACAGTTTTTGGCTATTCTCGACGGAGGGAGAATAGGTATCGGTGCGATGGCTGTTGGCATAGCACAAGGCGCATATGAGAAATCTCTCCAATATGCCAAACAACGCAAACAATTCGGGAGCAGCTTATCTGCATTTCAAGCAATACAATTCAAACTGGCGGATATGGCTATGTATATTGAAATAGCCCGTAATATGGTATATAAGGCAGCTTGGCTCAAGGATCAAGGAAGGAGATTTAAAAAGGAAGCAGCGATGGCCAAATTATTTGCTTCGGAGATGTGTATGAAAGTGTGCGACCAAGCGGTTCAAATTCATGGCGGCTACGGCTACATGAGAGAGTATGGAGTCGAGCGCAGCTTGCGTGATGCGAAGCTGTTGGAGATTGGTGAAGGAACCTCGGAGATCCAGCGGATGGTGATTGCAAATCAAATTCTGAGGTGAAGAACATGGATAATTCGGTGTTGGTCTCCAAAAACGGTCAAGGGATTGCGGTCGTTACTTTGAATCGGCCTCAAGCGGCAAATGCGTTAACCATGCAGGTGCTGACTGAACTTCAAACCGCGCTTGCCGATTGCAGATCGGATACATCCGTACGTTGTGTGATAATTATCGGAGCAGGCGATTCAGTATTCTGTGCAGGTGCCGACTTGAAAGAACGCGCTGGAATGAATGAGCTGGAAGTTCGTCATGCTGTTGCGTTCATTCGTGAAACGATTAATGAGGTGGAAGCGCTCCCTATGCCGGTCATTGCAGCAATCAACGGTGCGGCCTTTGGAGGAGGACTGGAGCTGGCTCTCGCATGTGATATCCGTATCGCAGCCCAGACAGCAAAGCTTGGTCTTACCGAAACGTCCCTAGGCATTATTCCGGGTGCAGGCGGAACACAGCGGTTGCCAAGGCTAGTGGGCATTGGACGGGCAAAAGAGTTGATTATTACGGCCAGACGAATCGCAGCTGACGAAGCGCTGCAGATCGGACTTGTTGCATATATCGCACCAGCCGGTAAAGTACTGGACAAAGCGATCGAATTAGCCAGAGTGATTGCCCGAAACGCTCCGATCGCTGTCAAGCAAGCCAAGCTCGCGATCGATAAGGGAGTGGATACCGATCTCCGAACAGGGTTGGCCATTGAGCAGCAGGCGTATGAGGCAACCATCCCGACTAAGGATCGCCTGGAAGGGCTCCAAGCATTTCGAGAAAAACGCCACCCGATTTTTAAAGGGGAGTAATCCAAATGTGCAAAGAATTCGAATCGCAGAAAGACCTACTGCAAGAGCGGATCGAACAGATCAAGAAGGGGGGCGCCTCCAAATATCATGAGAAAAATACGGAGCAGGGGAAGCTGTTCGTCCGCGACCGGCTTCAGCTGCTGTTTGATTCAGAATTCGAACTCGAGGATTCCTTATTTGCCAACTGTGTAGAGCATGACTTGCCTGCGGACGGGGTAGTCACGGTCATAGGGAAAATACACGGACAGACGGTTTGCGTAATTGCGAATGACTCGACGGTCAAAGCGGGTTCGTGGGGGGCCAGGACGGTAGAAAAGATGATTCGCATGCAGGAATCCGCGGACAAAATGCGGGTACCGCTCCTTTACCTCGTCGATTCGGCGGGCGCACGGATAACGGATCAGGTTGAGATGTATCCAGGACGGCGGGGGGCCGGAAGGATTTTTTACAATCAGGTAAAGCTATCGGGGAAAATTCCGCAGATCTGTATTTTATTCGGACCATCTGCGGCAGGAGGCGCCTATATTCCGGCGTTTTGCGATATTGTGATTATGGTCGAGGGCAATGCTTCGATGTACCTCGGCTCACCGCGGATCGTGGAAATTGTTACAGGGGAAAAGGCAACCTTGGAGCAGCTGGGTGGCGCCAAAATGCACTGCTCCGTATCAGGCTGTGGCGATGTACTCGCTCATAGTGAAGAAGAAGCAATTACGCTTGCCAGGGACTATCTCACTTTCTTTCCAGCCAATTTTATCGAAAAACCGCCTGTTTGCGAACCGCAACCTCCGAAAGATCTGGAAAAAACACTGGAAGAGATTATCCCTGAGAATCAGTATACGGCATTTGATATGTTCGACCTCATTGATCGGATTATCGATGAAGACTCCTTTTTTGAAATTAAGAAGCTGTTCGCCAAAGAACTCATTACCGGATTAGCGCGACTTAACGGGAAGCCGGTAGGGATCATTGCCAATCAACCGCGTGTGAAGGGTGGTATTTTATTCCACGATTCTGCTGACAAAGCCGCTAAATTTATTTCTTTATGCGACGCCTTTCACATTCCCCTACTGTTTCTAGCGGATGTTCCCGGCTTTATGGTTGGCACCAGAGTAGAACAGGCGGGTATTATTCGGCATGGCGCAAAAATGATTTCCGCCGTTGCCGAAGCAACAGTCCCTAAAATTTCGATTATTATCCGCAAAGCCTACGGAGCAGGATTATATGCCATGTGCGGACCTGCGTTCGAGCCCGATTGCTGCCTCGCCTTGCCTACGGCGCAAATTGCTGTGATGGGACCCGAAGCGGCGGTCAACGCGGTGTATGCGAATAAAATCGCCGAATTGCCGGAATCGGAACGGGCGAATTTCATCTCAAGCAAGCGGGAAGAATACCGAAAAGATATAGACTTGTACCACCTAGCCTCCGATATGGTCATAGATGGGATTATTCCTGCCAATAGCTTGCGAAGCGAATTAATCAAACGTTTTGAGGCATATTCCTCAAAAAGCGTCGTACTTTCAGACCGAAAGCATCCGGTTAGTCCGGTTTAATCCAGGGTAGCAGTAGGACGATTCTTTTGATTACGCATGACCTGAAGATTGCCCAGCAAGCAAAGCGGGTTGTGAATTTTCGGGATGGGCGTCTAATTTAGATGATGAAAATATTAGCAAAAAATTGGCCTTACGATAAAAAAATCGTAGGGCTTTTGATTTTTTTGAAAATGAAGAATGAACAATTTATTTCCGGCATTGCTGTGAGAATTCATGATTGTTAAACAAATACAAGACTGCTTCATCATTCTCTCCGCAGAGGTAATGAACAAAGTAGTCTTGTATTCATGTTAAGAGTCAAAGGTCAACTACAACTTAACCCATGCCTCCAAGCCATCTGGATGGTCAGGGTTGATACCTTGACGCTCAGCGCTGCACAATGCAACAATTTGCGGAATGAAAATGAAAGGAATTCCTTGAGCAGCGGAATCCACTTCAATCTCGCTTGTTACTGCAAGATCTACATATTCTTGCGGAATGACTTCGATGCGATCAGCGAAAGCGATGATCGTTGCGCCTCTCTTTTTTAGATCACGCAATAGGTTGTGTTGATGTGTTGTTTCTACACTAGATAAAGCGGCAATAACGAGCGTATCTGATCCGATGGTAACCATCGGTCCGTGCCTGACGTCCAAGAGGTTGAAAGAATGTGCCTGCACCTTGGCTATTTCCGTTAAAGCAATAGCTCCTTCGGAGGCGAGCCCTTGTAATTCTCCATCAGCAAGTACGACAGCATTTGTCCACGTGAAGTCGACCGCTTGGCGAATCATTCCTTCAACGCGTGTCATGTAGGCTGCACCATTCTGAATTGCTTTGAAGATATCTTCGATCAGCATCTCGTCATTTCCAAGGAAAGCTGCTAAGAGTAGGTTAGCTGTATATAAATTTGTCACGGTCCTCGTTTGGCAGACACTATGGTCAAAAGCCCAAGGCAACTCAAGCGACAAATTGGCTGTCTTGGAAAGGGGCGAATCAGACACACAAGATAAGGCTAGAACAGGGACTTGTGTATCAGCTTGAATTAGACGGATGGCTTCCACCACCTCGCTTGTAGAACCGGAGCGAGATGGCGCTACTAGCAACGTATCCGCTAATAATGCACGGTATCGCTGAGTGTGGAGCATAAGATCGCCTCCGGCAAGGCTACTAGCTGGTAATCCTGCGCGCAATCGGACAGAGAATGCGGCAGATTCACTCAAGCAGTAGCTTGAGCCGCATCCAACAAATGTTATTGATGAAACGGATTGTTCACGGGCGAAAGTGACAATTTCCTCTCTCCTGGAAAGCATGTAGTCGTAAGTTAGCTGCAAGGCCGAATATTGTTGAATAACTTCACGATAAGTTAAGCTCATGAACGATTACCTCCGAATAGAGAAATGTGAAAAATGAGTGTAGAGATAGTTTAATACATAAAAATGGAGAAAACAAGAAAAATGATTTCAGTAATCAAATTATGATTTTTATTATCAAAAGTAGACGTTAAAATTAAAATTTTTCTGAAAATAATCTAAAATAGATTGAAAAAATCACATATTAATAATATTATAATCATGAAATGAAATTAAAAATCAAATCATGGGAGTGATAGTATGCCGCTTATATCATCCACAGAAATGCTGCGTCTCGCTAGAAACAATAAATATGCTGTTGGAGCTTTCAACATACATACACTCGAAATGCTGCAAGCGGTCGTTGAAGCGGCGATCGAAACGCAGTCCCCGTTGATCATCCAGACCACTGTCGGGACAGTCAAACATCTCGGCCCGGATTACATTGCAGCAGCAGCAACAGTTGCAGCGAACAGAGCCGGGGTTCCGATTGCGCTTCATCTTGATCATTGCACTGATTTTTCATTGATTATCCAATGTATTCGTGCAGGCTATACGTCTGTTATGATCGATGCTTCCATGCACCCATTTGAAGATAATGTAGCGCGTACGCGCAAAGTAATGGAAGTGGCATCAGCGGCTGGCGTTAATGTTGAGGCTGAGCTTGGTAAAGTAGGCGGTGTTGAAGATGATATTGTAGTTGAAGACCGCGATGCGCTTCTAGCTGATCCAAACGAATGCAGACTGTTTATTGAACGCACGGGCGTAACGACATTAGCTCCTGCTATTGGAACGGCCCATGGCATTTACAAAGGAGAGCCGAAGATTGATTTCACTCGGATCGCGCAAATTGCGGATCTTGTCGATGTTCCTCTCGTACTGCATGGTGGATCTGGCATTCCTGCAGAGCTGGTTATGCGAGCGGTTTCGCTTGGCATGGCCAAAATGAACATAGCGACGGAGCTGCGTATCGCCTTCTCAGATGCGATCAAGGACGTATTTACAACAAATCCGGGCGAGAACGATCCCCGCAAATATATGATACCGGCCAAAGAAGCTGTGAAGCGTCTTGCCATTGAGAAAATGCAGCTCTGTGGATGCATTGGCAGAGCCAACGAAATGCGATGATTACAACCGTCACGCTGAATGCAGCTGTTGATAAAACGTATTATGTGAAACAATTTAGCACAGGCGAGGTACAACGAGTAAACCGACAAATCGCCGAGCCTGGCGGTAAAGGCAACAATGTCGCCAAGGTCATCCGACTTCTCGGCGGCGAAGTGACGGCAACTGGATTTATTGCTGGGAGCAGCGGCACTTTCATTGAAGAGCAGCTTGTAGAGCGCGGCATATTTACATCGTTTGTTCGCGTGCCAGGCGAATCTCGTATATGTCTAAACATCATCGACGAGTCGAGTGGGATATCGACGGAATTGCTGGAGCATGGCCCGGTGGTCACCGAAGTGCATATCGCAACGATTAAACAAATGATTCATAGTCTTGCCCAGCAATCCAGCATTGTCGTACTTTCTGGGAGTTTACCACCAGGCGCGTCTGTCAATCTATATGCCGAGCTTATTGGTATCATTCAAGGGGCGAATGCTCGTGCCTTTCTCGATACGAGCGGTGCTGCCTTGAGCAGCGGCATGCAAGTGTGCCCTGACTTCGTGAAGCCTAACGAACAGGAATTCGAGCATTTGGTGGGAGCTGAAGCTTTTGCGAAAAGCGACTGGGCGGAAGCTGCTTCAATGCTTTCAGGGCATGGCATGGCCCAAGTTTGTGTCACGTTGGGGAGTCGTGGTGCGATTGCCTTTATCGAAGGTAGAGGTTATCGGGTCATCCCGCCATTTATTAAGGCTGTGAATACAGTTGGCTGCGGTGATTCATTCATGGCAGGCATGGCATTTGCGGAGGAACGCGGCTTATCTGTTGTAGAAAAGCTGCGAATTGCTGCGGGCTCAGCTGCCGCAAACGCGATGTCAGATAAAGCGGGACATATTGATTACGGGTTATTTCAATCGTACCTAAAGCAGATCCAAGTCACAGCCCTTTAAGGCTGTGAATACCTGTTTTTCTGAAATTAACTTGCAATCCAGTTGATTTTCAGACAAGATTAGTTTCAGAAAGAATAAGGGTATCGCTTGTCAAAGGAGAAATGTATGGAATATTCGAAAAGTGAGCTTCGTAGATCGAAGACGCTAGAACTCATAAAGTTACATGGTAAAATATCAGTTCAAGGAATTATTGAGTCGATCGGTTGTTCAGAAGCGACTGCAAGGCGTGATCTGGATTCATTGGAGAAATCAGGGCAAATTATTCGTACGATTGGCGGAGCGATTTACGAAGGTACTCTCATGCAAACGACATCGGAGCAGCCTTTTGCAGATAAACGCTTCTTCCAGCGGCAAGAGAAAGAGCGAATTGCTGCGTTAGCTGCGACACTGGTTGAAGAGGGGGACGTTGTATGCCTGACAGGTGGTACGACAACATTCTTTATTGCTAGAGCACTGAAGAAGCATCGTAACATTACAATCGTCACGAATGCTGTGAACATAGCTTATGAACTTGCAGATGCGGAAGGGATTCAGGTTGTTGTCATCGGTGGCGTGATGAGGGCCAAGAGTTACGAGCTTATTGGACCTCTAGCGGAAAGCGTTCTTGAGAAGATTAACATTACGAAAATGTTTCTTGGGATTGATGGCGTCTCTTTAGAGCATGGCTTCACAATGCATTCTGAGTTGGAAGCCCGCATTGCATTTATGCTATTGGAACGCTCTAGCCAAGTATATGCGGTATTCGATAATAGCAAGCTGAAGAAGACTGCTTTGTTTACGATCATTCCGTTACATAAAGCGAATGGAGTTATAACAAACATACAGCCGGAAAGCTGGTTCGAGCAGGCGTGTAAGCAGAATCAAGTCGCTATCCATGTTTCATTATAAAATGGGCTGTTTTTAAGAATCGGTGCTACCTTAGGTAGTGCCTATTTTGTTACCACATAAGAATTTATAAGTTTCCGGTACTCGGAAGAACAAATTCTTATTGGCGATAAAAACAACATTTAAACCGCGGTCGCTCATCCTCGGTGGGGATTCCATCGTTAAAGGAAATGAACGATTTCGATGCGATAGTACGAGGCTTGATCGTCAAATATAACGAGAAATATGGCAAGCAAATCGTTGGAATTCGACCTCAGGTGTTTGAACTTCTTCATCAACACCCTTGGGAAGGGGATTTGCTCGAGCTTAAGAATACGATCCGGGAATTCGTGAAACGAACAGAAGGGGAATTCGTGGATGAAACTGTACTTTCTTTATTCCAAGAGCAAAGTAGGCAGTTGGACGAAGAAGTCTCACGAAATAAATCTCTGAATTTAAAGCAGCCGTTAAAGATGATAGTGAGAGATATTATTCAAATCGTGCTAGAGGAAGAGAATATGAATCAATCCTGAGTAGCAGAACGCTTGGGTATCAACCGCTCGACCTTGTGGAGCAAACTGAAGGAATAAGCGTAATTCGACTATCTTAGAAAAGAGGATGAACACGCTCTGCACGCGCAGGTTCACCGGTTTGTTGAAGAGGGTGTACACGGCCTGTTTTTCCTTGGGACGAACGGAGAGTTTATCGCGCTAAGTACGGAGGAGAAGCTGCGGGTGGCAGAGATCGTCACCGATGAGGTGAACGGACGAATTCCAGTCTATGCTGGAACGGGTGGCAAGTGAGGCGCAGAACGAATTAAGCGAGCTAAGATCAGCATTTGCGCTAGGTACACTTCCTTCTGTTCTGAAGGAGGCAATGAATCTAATCGGACTTGAAGCTGGCAGGCCTAGAATGCCGGTTCTTTCACTAGGGGATCAGCAGCAAAGAGAGCTTGTTGCTACACCGAGTGAATATAAAGGAATTAATATATAGAAATACTCGCGTGAATTGAAGGGAGAAAAGCCAGTAAACTAAACTGGCTTTTCTTTTTTTTCTTGATCCAACCGAAGAAATCCCCTAGACACATTTATTTTATAAAAAGAGTCTCTCGCAAAGCCAGATCGTGCCCATGGCAAAGATAAGTCCCGATGCAATATTGATGGCTGTACGATAAGGCTTTAGCTTTTGAAGCATGGTAAGTAGAGGAACCACGGCTGCAAGAATCAACAATTGCAAAGCTTCAATGCCCAGATTAAAACTAATGAGAGATATGGCCAAATTTTGTTTAGGCAGTTCAATTTCCTGAAGCACGCTGGCAAACCCGAGTCCATGAATTAAGCCAAAGAAAAAAGTAAGCGACCAGCGATACTTGATTTGTTTACGGAAAATATTTTCAATAGCCACATAGCAAATGCTGAATGCAATCACGGATTCAACCAGCCTAGAAGGAAGTTGAACGACATCTAGGGCAGCCAAGGACAAGGTGATACTATGCGCAAGGGTGAACGCCGTGATGATGAGTGCATATTCCTTGAACTTTTGCTTCCGAAGAAGAAGCGCGAACAAGAAAAGTAGATGGTCGGTACCAAATAATATATGCGTCATCCCAAGCTTGAAAAAGGAATACCAACCCGAAGCCGCATCGTGAGTGCTGCTTCCGCCATTGGTATTGCCAGTAGAGCCGGCATTAACTTGAGTGTTTGGAGAATTTCCACTGCTTTCGTCAGAGATCGTTGTATCTTGCTGCTGCGTCTCCTGATTTTCAGTTAACAGCATGGTCCACGTGCGATTGCTGCCCTCAAGGGCTTTTTGGCTGATTTGACCGTCAAATTCGGCGATCAAGAAATCTACGTAATTCGTACCAGTTGGGGCGCCTGACTGATAAATTCCGTCACTAAAAGTAATCGTTTGGCCGGCATGAAAGCCAGGATATTCGAAGCTTAACGTGACAAAGGTGGTGTCCTTTTTCTTGTCTAGAATGATGCGGCTGACTTCACCAGGCTGCTCCTGCTGGTTGACTTCCAGGGAAATTGCATCTTCTACAAGCTCTTCAATTTTAGGTTCATTCGATTTAAGCTCATCCTCACTGAGCAGTTGATCCTTGTTGGCATCAGCAGATGGGATTTTTTCAATAATCGTCAGGGCATCTATGGAATAGGTTAATATTGTCTTGTCCTTAGCGATCTTTAGATCTGTATGACCAACGCTATAAGCATGCGCATACGCAGTTTGGCTAAAGTAGCTATTTGTTAAAAGTAACATGCTAATAACGATTAAAGTTAGAAAATTATTTCGGACTAGTCTAGTAAATAAAAGATTTTGCAAGAAAAAGAGCCTCCTCGTTGGACGAAAGATGATAGCTAGATTGAATTATAACGAAGTTAACTTTGTAATTTCAATAAATTTTTATTGGGAAATTTTAAAAAACAAGATGGTAAAAAAATTTAACTGTTTATTTACATAGATTATAGTATATTTTATATTGATCTGTGTCTATATGTTCTCTTTTACATTGGCTAAAGACATGGTTACTATTTTATTTTTAGGGAGTGGAGCGATCAGCGTGTTTAAAAGAAAAAGGCAACTAAAGAGAGTGCTCAGCACACTCATAGCGACGACGATGCTTGCATCAGTCATTATGCCCTCAGTGTTTGTTCAGCGTGCAGAGGCATCAGTCGCGGACCATGTTGTTATCAGTCAAGTGTATGGTGGTGGAGGTAATAGCGGAGCCACGTACAAAAGTGACTTTGTTGAGCTTTACAATCCTACCAATGCAGCTGTGGATTTGACGGGGTGGACGGTTCAATATGCAGGTAAAACAGGAAGTTTTACAGTTACGGATACTAAATATTATGTCTCATTATCAGGTAGTATTAAATCCCATGGTTATTACTTGATTAAAGCGGCTAATGGGACTGGAGGAACCGTTGATTTACCTGCTCCAGATGCATCAAATGATACGATTGCTATGTCTGGGACAGAAGGTAAAGTCGCACTCGTCAATACCAATGTAGCGGCAGTAACGGCAACAGATGCAAATATCGTTGATTTCGTCGGCTATGGTGCACCTAACACCTTTGAGGGATCGGGCGCAACACCAGCGCTTACAAACACGACCAGCGCTACACGATTAGGGATTGATGGCACTACCACAACGCCAGGTAACGGGAACGGATGGGATACAAACAACAACATCAGCGACTTTATTAAAGGAACGGTATCCCCGAGAAACTCTGCATCACCGGTGGAACCAACAGCAGGTCCAGCGAAAGCAGCGGCACCGATAGGCGGTTCTATCTTATTTGCCAATAACGGAACGATCACTGGTATGGCCGGGGCTGCTACGGTGCAATCGGTGGTTTATGCTTATACCACGGATTCCCCGGATGGAGGAGTTTCAGCAGTTGCAACAGCAACGGCAGGTGCGGACGGCTCTTTCGTTTTGAGTTTCGATAACAGTTCGAACACAAACCCCGTTTATCTGACTTCTCAAACCTCAGGTAAAGGAGAAAGTTCGACCACTCGCGTTGACGTTGCAGTCCCAACGGCAAGCGTGGATACCTCCAAGGTCACTTTCTACGTAGATGAAAATGGTAAGGGAACGGTGACCGGTTCAACCGGTGCGGCACTGGCGAGCGCCCCTGTCTATTTCTACAACAGTGAGACCATATCGGATGTAAATCGTTTGAGCAACGTAAGTAACGCAACCTACGCGACGTCAGACTCAACCGGTTCATTCAGCTTTATCATAAATAACGCTCCTGATGCTGTGTACATGACGCAACTCAAACATACTTCAAACGGGCGCATGTATGAAAGTCTTCCTGTTAAAGAGGATAAGACGACTGAAATTGTCATTTCTCCGATCAGCACGCTGCGTGAAGTAGATATCAATGGTTCTGTAACACATTTGAACCAAACCTTTACCATTGAGGGTACAGCAACTGTTGCCAACAAAATTGTGGGTACGGAATTTGTGAATTTCTACGTTCAGGATGCAACAGCGGGTATTAACGTCTTTAACAAAACGGTAGACTTAAACCCAAGCTTCCAAGCCGGCGATAAGCTTCGAATTTCAGGGAAATTAATAGAGTATCGCGGTCTAGCTGAGTTTGAAGTGACGTCGATCAGTAAAATCGAAGTTGGTGTCATTCCTTTACCTGTAGAAACGACAATTGCTGCACTGACGAGCTCAGCGACTGCTGAACCGTTGGATGGCAAATTAGTGACTTTGAAAGGGAAAGTTACTGCATCCACGACACAAAATCCTTCAAATCCTCATTCGAATGTTACGTTAATGGATGAAAACAACAAGAGCATTACAGTGCGCGTAATCGGTAACACAGGTATCAATGTTTCTGAAAAGCTTCAGAACGATAAATCCTATTTCATTACGGGAATTGTTGGCCAGTACGACACAACATCACCTTATACAGAAGGCTACCAAGTATTCCCTAGATCTATCACTGATATTACTGAGTTTGTACCGGTAACTATCTCTCACGAAGCACTTACATTCGCTTATCTAAATACAGATTTACCGTTTACAACTAAGGCAGCGGGAGCTACTTCCGTTAAACTGTTCTACCGCGCAACCGGTGGTACCACTTACACGGAGCTGCCGATGACCGTGATAGAGGGGAATAATTACTCCGTCGTAATCGCTGGTGCAAATATACCAGTAAGTGGTCTTGAATATTACATTGAAGCTTCCAATACGAGCAACCAGTTTGCTAATTCTGGAACGGCTGCTGCTCCGCACAGCGTGACAGTATCAACGGATACAGCAGGTCCTGCTTTCTCCAACGCGATGCCAGCGGAAGGTTCCAAGACAGAGAACAAGCGTCCGGATATCTCTTTAAGTATGTATGATCTAAGCGGAGTTAATTTAAGCTCTGTACAAGTTACTTTTGATTCTGCAACTGTAACCAATCAAGCTTCTATTACACAAACAAAGATCGTTTTGCCTCTTTCAGAAGATCTGGCAATGGGCAAACACACAGTTAAAGTTGTTGCTCAAGACAGCAAAACTAATGAATCAATCTATGAGTGGGATTTTGAAGTCTTAGAAGCTTTTACAGGCGGTAACCACTATCGAGGAACAACGCACAACCATACGAACATCTCCCATGATGGCGCTGGGGCTCCTGAACAAGCTTTGAAAGAAGCTAAGAAATATAATTATGATTGGTTTGCGTTCTCCGACCATACGCATGATATCGATCCTGAAAAAATAGGGACGGATACTGTCAATCATGCCGGTATGCCTGAACGTACAGGCGGCTCCGAATGGCAGATGACGAAGGATTTGGCAAACCAATATACTCAAAATGGAGAGTTTGTCACATTTCCGGCATTCGAAATGACTTCAACAACTTGGGGACATTCCAATGTTTTTGGCGCAGAAAACTTTATTGACCGTAAGCAGGATGGCGGCAAATATCAAAACCTGGATCAATATTACGCTTGGGTGCTAACCTATGATGATATTGTTGCGCAGTTTAACCATCCCGAAATGGATGCGAACTCGTTTAATAACTTCATGCCATATAAGAAAGACGTAGATCAACTGTTTACCATGTTTGAAGTAGGGAATGGCTCAGGTCATTATTCTTACGCGAATGCGGAGAAAACTTACTTTAGAGCACTTGATCTTGGATGGCATGTTGCGCCGACATTCGGTGAAGATAACCACGACGCAACATGGGGTCAAACCATGAAGCGTACCGTTATCGTGGCACCTGATCTTAGCCAGGAGTCCTTGCTGCATGCGATGCACAATAGACGGGTTTACATGGCAGAAGACCCTAACTTTACGCTTGATGTCTTGGCGAATGGCTATTACATGGGCTCCACAGTAACCAACAGCAATACACTAACTTTTGACATCAAAGGAAATGACGCTGTTGCAGAATCACCGAGTGCGGCAGATTACAATTTCTTGCCTGCTTCCTATGTTTCTGATGACCGTGTAGCTAAAGTAGAGCTGATCTCAAACGGGAATAAAGTTATTGCAAGCATGGCACCGAATACAAAGAATTTTACGTGGAATCCGGAAGTAACGGTTACAKGCGGTCAGCAGTGGTTTGTTGTTCGCGTAACGCAAGCAGATGGAGAACAAATGTATTCCTCTCCTATTTGGTCCAAAGAAGTAGAAACAGATGTAAAGATTACGGACCTGAATGTTACTGGCGGTGTCCTTGTAGCAGGTACGGCAGCAACATTAAATGCAGCAGTAAGCAATATGGGGACGCAGGACCTGAGCAATTTGAGCGTCAGCTTCTATTATGACTCTGTAGACGCAGGTCACTTAATTGGAGCGGCACCCCTTACATCCTTAACATCTAAGTCAGTATCGACGGTAAGTATGAACTGGGCAAGTCCTGTAGCTGGTGATCATAAATTATTGGCTGTGGTCAATGCTCCTGCAGGAGATAATGCTGCCGACAATCAATATGAAAAAAGGTTTACCGTCAAAGCTCCACTCGGGATCACTATTCTTATTGAGGCATCGCATCAAAATGAGAATACGTCAACAGATTCAGGCACATACAAAGATAACTATAAATCTTTCGCGAAACAGCTTTTGTTTGAAGGTTACACCATTCGTGAGAATACAACAGGTGTGACGACCGAGGCCTTAAGTGGTGTTAAAGCACTTATTATTAGTTATCCAAAGACAGCCTATACAACTGCCGAGATTGAGGCTATTAAATCGTTTATGGCAAACGGCGGTTCGTTATTCCTGCTGTCCAAAAGTAATAACAGCGGTAACCCTGCAGCCAGCAATACTTTGCTCCAGCAGTTAGGGTCTGCGATTCAAGTCAATGACGATGGTATTTACGATGATAGTGCGGCAGGAAATTTCTGGGCTACGCCATTGACTTCAAAATGGTCGGTTCGTCTTCATCCTCAGCCTTTAAGCGGACAAAATGTCATGAACGATCGTGTGAATTCGATTGAATATTACAGCGGATCCAGCTTAGAAGGCTTGAATCATCAGGCGTTAGCGGATTCCAACACTGTACGCGTATTAGTTTGGGCGAATGAAACTTCTTATCAATACAATTTGAAGAATGGCGCACATGCTTATGATACTGTAAGCGATACCTCTGGCGGTTCTGCGATTCCGGCGATTGCTTCCGAACAGATTGGCAACGGACGCCTTATTGTTTCGGGGATGAACATCTTCAACGATAAGCAGATGGATGAAACCTATAACGATAAAGGCAACAATGAATTTGCTGAAAATGCCATCGAGTGGTTAACGCATCGTGAACCTGTTATAACGGATATCGCATTAGCAAGGGAGCTACCAGAATTAACGAACGTAGTTGTTGAAGGAACAGTGACTACTGCGGCTGGCGTGTTCTTTGATGCTTTCTATGTACAGGATGCAACTGGCGGTATCATGGCCTTCAAGGAAGTAGAAGACGGATCGCTCCAACTTGGAGATAAGGTTCGTGTACATGGCCATATCAAAGAGTTTGAGAATAATCTGGAGCTAGAATTTGATAACTTTAAGAAAGATGTCAACAAAGTAAGCAGCGGCACGTCATTGGCGCCAATCCAGCTGACAACAGGCAATGCTTTGTTAGATCAAAATCAAGGTAAATTGGTACAGGTAACAGGACAGGTTGTATCTAAGTACGATGACAATTCTTACATCATCAATGATGGTTCCGGGAATATTCTCGTGTTTACAGATGGTTATATTGTGAATCAAAGCGGAGCAGTTCCTGCGCTTAAAGTGGGTGATACCTTAAAGGCAGTCGGCCTTACAGGTAAGAACTCAGAAGGCGTTCGAATCCGTGTTCGAGATACGAAAGAGCTTTCAAAAGTAGAGCCTGGCCCAGGAATTTCAACTGCTCCAATAATGCCATCTGGTCCAACAACTGCACCTGATATTATTACTGACCGTGGGATTATATTAGGGAAAGACGCCATAACAGAGAAGCAAGAAACAACGGGCTCAGGTAAGGTAATCAACTCAGTAAGTGTTAATGTGGATAAATTAAAAGCGGCATTCGCGACATCTGCGACATCTAATACGGAGCATGCTGTCGTGGTGACAACTCAATTCGAGGGAACCGTAAAGGTCAATCTTCCGGCTGAGGCGCTACTCGCAGCTGGACATGACGCACTTATTATTATTGAAACGCCGCTAGCAAGCTATGAATTGCCTCTTCACCTTCTTCCTCTAAACCAATCTGGTTTGGCTCAAGTCAGCGATTATTCGGTTCAAGTTACAATCGAACCAGTCGACGAAGCGCTGAAGAATTCTATTAATCAAAAAGCACGCGAGTTAGGTGCTACCCTAGCTTCAGATGTAGTAACAGAATTTCGTGTTGCCGTTGTTATGAATGGCACCGAAACCGAGGTTAACGATTTCGGAACGACTTATGTAACTCGGGTGCTTTACATGCCCAACGCATTTGATCCTGCAAAAAGTACAGCGGTTATTTACGATCCAAATCTAGGCGAGTTTATCCCTGTTCCGGCTGTTGTAACGACAGTTAACGGGAAGCCTGCCTTAGAGATTAAGCGTCCTGGTAACAGCATGTATACTGTGCTTGATTATCATAAAGAGTTCGCAGATCTTGCAGGACATTGGGCAAAACTGGACATCGAGCACATGGCTTCTAAGCTCATTGTGAAAGGCATGACGGATACAAGTTTTGAACCTAACCGCCAAATTACAAGAGCTGAATTCGCGGCATTACTTGTGCGCAGTCTTGGGCTTAATGTGGATGTCAAAGGCACATCTTTCCAAGACGTCGATGCCATAGCTTGGTATGCTGGCTATGTTGGCACAGCAGCGAAGTTTGGTCTTGTAAACGGTGTGGAAAACAACCGGTTCGCGCCCAATCAAAATATTTCCCGAGCGGAAATGGCGGTTATGATTTCTCGCGCGCTTGATATTGTTCAACAGGAGAAGTCCAACGCACCTACCAGTGACAAAGCTTTAGCGAACTTTAAGGATCTGTCAGCCATTCCAGCATGGGCTTCTGCTCAAGTTGCCAGCCTGGTTGAGAAGAAAATCATGAATGGAGTCAGTGATGATTCGTTTGCTCCTTCTACTTCAGCGACACGTGCTGAAGCTGCAGTGATTTTGCTTCGTTCCCTTCGAGAACTCAAATTTACGGATTAAGCCAGAATAATTGCAGAATATTTTACAAGGAAACCCCACCTCAGTTGACAGAGGTGGGGTTTTTTTCGGCGGATTGAGCGTGGGGACCACTCAAACGCAGTGGGCATAAGCTGATCATATATGTCGATTTGAGAGGATGTCTTGTACATGTTTCCCTATTCGTGTTCAACGAGATCAGGGGAGACGGGCTCCGTATTCAATTTAAATCTGAAATAATACGGTGTGTCGAAATTGATCGGAAAATTGAGGGGGTGGATCTCCATTTTCTCCCAAAAAAAACGGTTGCAATAATTTCAAAACCGAGGTAAGATACAAATAATAAAAAAAGCAAGCGCTTTCAAAATGCATCGTTAAACCGATTTAATAAACATGATAAATCAAGATTACCTATCAGGATTATAAGTAAAACGGGGTGATCTCATTTAAATCATGATGCGCTTACGTTCTTATTAAAGCGGTTTAACAAGATTCACGTATTCGTACAAATTCTTATTAAAGCGGTTTAATAAGAATCAAGCACTTTGGCTAATTTTTTAAATTAAACCGCTTTAAAGTGAATTATACCTTGGAGGTGAAGGGAACCAAATTCCAGTTAAGCACTATTGAACATGGGAGTACCCGTATACAACTTCACAACTATGGAGGGGATTGGCTTGAAAAAAAACAGATTATTTTTTGCGATGATGATGTTGATATTAGCGGTTGTTTTTACGGCTTGTGAGAAGGATAGTAATCCACAAGCAAGTTCATCAGTTAAGGAAACAACGAGTCCCAATGCATCAGCAGCTACAAAGATAAATGGATTCAAAGAAGCCCCTATGTTAACTAAGCTTGTAAGTTCAGGATCGCTTAAGCCAGTGAATGAACGGATCCCTGCCAAGGAAGAGGTTATGATTGAAAAGGTAACGGATGAGATAGGGAAATACGGTGGCGACTGGAAAATGCCTTGGGGTGGACCTAATGATCGCTGGGCTGTTGGTCAACCAACGGAGGAAGCACTTTTCCGTTTTAACAAGGATGGAAGTACGGTTGAGCCTAACGTTGCCAAAAGCTATGAAGTTAACAAAGACTCTACTGAATTCACTATCCATTTGAGACAAGGTATGAAGTGGTCAGATGGTCAGCCTTTTACAGCCGATGATGTCCTTTTCTATTGGGAGCATATGCTCACGAAAGAGACTTTCGGTAAAAAGATTTATGATGCTTATTACTCCATCGACCCTGTATCCGGAGAAAAGGCTCTAGCACAAGTGACCAAAGTTGATGATTATACCTTTAAAGTTACCCATAAGTATCCTAACGTACTTTTTTTGGAGCGTGTTGCCATCGATAACAAATGGTTCTTTGCACCAGCACATTTCCAAAAAACGATCTTACCTGAGTTTGTAGGTGAAGCTAAAACGCTTGAAATTGCAAAACAATGGGGCTATGCCGATGTGAAATCTTTCTTGGTAGCAACGGGCTATTACTACTGGATTAACCCACAGATCCCAACTCTAAGAGCTTGGGTAGCTAAGAACGATCCGAATAGTAATCAATTTATTATGGAACGCAATCCTTACTATTGGAAAGTGGATAGCGAAGGAAATCAGCTGCCTTATATGGATCGTATCGTTGCTACAAAAGTTCAAGATCCAGCACAGAGGGTGCTGGGCACATTAGCAGGTGACTATAATCTTCTTGATTTTGATTTTAAAGATTTCACTGTATTGAAAGAAAATGAGAAAAAAGCAGGGTACACAGTATCGAATTGGACGACACCAATTTGGTCAAGTGCGGGTCTCCAATTTAATCAAACCATTGTTGATCCCAATCTTCGTAAGCTTTTCCAAGACATTCGATTCAGAGAAGCAGTTTCCGTTGCGGTCGACCGCAAAGAAATTTCTGAGATTGTTACGAACGGTTTAGGCGCTCCACAACAAGCATCAGTCCCTGAAGGCTTGGTAGGATACCAAAAAGGATGGGCAGATCAGTGGAGTAAATTTGATCAAAACCGTGCCAATCAACTTCTGGATGAAATCGGTCTGACGAAACGTGATAAGAACAACTTCCGTTTGAACGCTGACGGTTCTGATTTAACCATCACGATTACTGAGCCGAGTACAGGTTCGGCAACTTTCTTGGAATTAGTTAAAAAATATTTTGAGAAAGTTGGCCTTAAGGTAGATGTGAAGGTTGTGGATATCGGAACGCATAATGATCTTAAATACGCGAACAAGATTCAAGTAACGACAGAAAATATTTCACTCGTCAATGTTGCTTTTAGACCTGATACCCTTGTGCCACTTCGAGTATTGACACCATGGCTTGGAAATTATGGCCTGTATACATCATCGAATGGCAAAGACGGGGTTAAACCTGAAGGTGATATGGCGTTAGTTATGGATTACTGGAATAAAGTGAAATCATCTGCAAGTAAAGAAGAAATCACGAAGTGGAGTAATGAAATCATTAAACTCAATCAAAAGAATCAATGGTTGATTGGTTATGCTGGCCCAACACCAAAGCTGGTTGTGGCATCAAACAAGATTGGCAACGTGCCTAAGAATTTAGTGTATGCTGACGAATTCCGTAGCTTAGGTCATGGACACCCTTCTCAATTCTTTATCAAACCATAGGTAGTATGTAACTAAATAATGGGGAAATCCAAAAGGTATTTCCCCATTATGAAGTTCAATCGGATCATCGAATTGACCGGAAAGGATAGGATTGAGATGCTCCAATATATTTTACGAAGAATCATTTTGGTCATACCTGTCGTATTTTTTATATCCGTTATTGTCTTCTATATCATTCAGCTGCCGCCAGGGGACTATGTTTCATCTTACTCGGCGAAGATGTCTGCGGCAGGCGAGGTCATGACACAAGCAGATATTGCTGAAATGAGAGCAACCTTAAAGCTGGATCAACCATGGTTTATTCAATATCTGGAATGGATGAAAAACATATTTCTCCATTTTGACTTCGGGTATTCATTTAGCTATAACAAGCCTGTTATGGGTGTTATTTCCCAATATATGACATTAACGCTGATCGTCTCTCTGGCGACGATGGTGTTTACATACGGGGTGGCAATTCCTATTGGGATTTACTGTGCGGTAAGGCAGTATTCCATTGGAGATTATATTTTCTCAGCATTCGGTTTTCTGGGCATGGCTACACCGCACTTTTTAATGGCGATCATATTAATGTATTTGTCCTATGTGTATCTAGGTGATCCTATGTTAGGTCTATTCTCTAGCGATTACGCCTCTGCTGCATGGTCGATGGGCAAGGTGCTTGACTTGCTGAAACATATGATTATTCCTGTCATTGTCATTGGTTTGGCAAACACAGCAGAGCTCATTCGAGTCATGAGGGGGCAAATGCTGGACGAATTGAATAAGCCGAACGTGGTGACAGCAAGATCCAAAGGCTTATCCGAAACAAAAATCCTACTCAAATATCCAACGCGCGCTGCGCTAAATCCAGTTGTAAGTACGATTGGTTGGTCGCTAACTTCTATTTTCACGGGTTCGACGATTACGGCAATTGTTCTAAACTTACCAATTCAAGGTCCAGTCATGTATAACGCCTTATTAGCCCAAGATATGTATTTGGCAGGAACGTGGTTGTTGTTTATGGCCGTATTAACGGTTGTGGGGACATTGATTTCGGACATTTTGTTAGCTTGGCTAGATCCAAAAATTCGCACTGCATTCAGAGGTGTGTGACCTATGAAATCAATGATATCAATTGGAAAACAACTATCGACCCCATTCAAGCGTCCCAAAAACAACGATGTATATTACAGCTCACAGTGGCGTCTTATGTATCGCAGATTGAAAAAACATAAATTAGCTCGTGTTAGTTTAATCATTCTAGCTGTATTCTACATTACGGCTCTCTTTGCTCAGTTTATTGCGCCGTATGGCTTGCAAAGCTATGACAGTAAATATGTCAATGCGCCGCCTACGAAAGTGAGCTTCAAGGACGCGGAGGGCCATTTTCATCTGCGACCGTTTGTTAATGACCTGAAATCGGGTAGAGATCCAGTTACACTGCGGAAAATGTTTGTGCAGGACGAGAATGTTCGTCATCCGTTACGTTTTTTTGTAAAAGGTGAAAGCTACAAGTTTCTGGGCTTGATTCCAACGAAAACCCACCTTTTTGGTGTAGATGAACCAGGTCGTATCTTTCTTTTTGGTACAGACGGCATGGGTAGAGATTTATTATCGCGTATTGTTCTGGGGAGTCAAATTTCATTAAGCATCCCGCTCATTGGCGTGTCCATAAGCTTTGTCTTGGGTTTGTTTATCGGGGGAGTATCCGGGTATTTCGGTGGATGGATCGATTCGGTTATTCAGCGGTTCATTGAAATTATTCGCTCATTTCCTACGCTTCCTCTATGGATGGCCTTATCAGCGGCTATACCGGCTCGCGTTCCCGTAGTCACCATGTATCTGTATATCGTCATCATCTTTGCCTTCATTGGCTGGACGGATTTAGCCAGGGTTGCGAGAGGAAAGTTCATTTCGCTAAAAAATGAAGAATATGTATTAGCAGCTAAAATAGCAGGGGTTAGCGACGCTAAAATTATCATAAAGCATCTTTTGCCTGGATTTATCAGTTATTTGGTTGTGGCGACGACTTTAGCCATCCCGGGGATGATCTTGGGGGAGACAGCCATGAGCTTTCTAGGACTTGGCATAAGGTCGCCTGCGACAAGTTGGGGTGTACTCCTTCAGGAAGCACAGCAGATTGAGAATATTGCTTTATATCCATGGAAATTAATCCCATTAGGGTTTGTCATTGTTACCGTATTAACTTTTAACTTTCTAGGCGACGGTTTGCGTGATGCAGCCGATCCATACAAGAAATAAACTAAAGTAAGGCGGGGAATGTCATGACATCGAAAGCTGTTATCGATTCACTATCCGAACCACCTCTGTTGTCCGTTCAAGATCTGAAGATCCGTATTCAAATGGATAATGGGGAAATGAAGGCGGTAGATGGTGTTGATTTTGAGATAAAAAAAGGTAAGACACTTGGCCTTGTTGGCGAGTCTGGCTGTGGAAAAAGCTTAACCAGCAGAGCGATTATCAGCATTAATCCGAAAGAATGCGAAACTTCAGGCAAGATTGTTTATCACTCCACCTCGGAGAAGGAGTTAAACCAGCTAGATTTGCTATCGCTCAATACTCGCAGTAAACAGATTCGCTCCATTCGCGGCAGAAAAATTGCTATGATTTTTCAAGAGCCGATGACGGCATTTTCACCGATGTACACCATTGGGAATCAGATCATGGAATCTATTCTCATCCACCGGACCAAAGATAAAAAAGAAGCGAAGAAAATTGCCCTTGAAATGCTAAGTAAAGTGGGCATTTCAGATCAAGAGAAACGGTTTGACCAATATCCGCACGAGTTTTCCGGCGGGATGCGTCAGCGGGCGATGATCTCCATGGCTTTATCCTGCAATCCGGAATTGCTAATCGCCGATGAGCCCACCACAGCGCTGGATGTAACGATTCAAGCCCAAGTGATGGAACTGATGAAGGGACTCCAGAAAGAGTTTGGTATGGCCATTTTGTTAGTCACGCACGATCTTGGCATCATTGCCGAGATGTGTGACGAAGTAGCAGTTATGTATTTAGGGAAAATCGTTGAGCAATCGACGGTAGGGGAAATTTTCAATAATCCGAAACATCCCTATACAAAAGGCTTGCTCAGATCGATGCCTAAATTAGGTGGAGATCGCCATCAGCGTTTGGAATCAATTGAAGGTACGGTTCCGATGGCGGTCAATTTGCCCCCAATGTGTGGTTTCTATGATCGGTGTCCGGATCGAATTGAAGGGGTATGCAATACACAAGCCGTTCCGAAAACACGGATTTCCGATCATCATATGGTTAGATGCTTCCTATACAACGAAGACGGTGAGGTGAATAAGGATGTCTAAACCTATTTTGAAAGTTAACAATCTCATCAAGAATTTTGAAGTAAAAACCAAGAATAAGTTGTTTAGTAAGCCTAACTCCATTCGTGTTTTGAACGACGTTTCATTCGAGCTAATGGAAGGAGAAACATTAAGTATTGTCGGTGAATCGGGTTGTGGGAAAACGACGCTAGGCCGCTGTATCGTGAGAGGAATGGACGCTACATCAGGGCAAGTGATGTACAATACGGAAGGCGAAGATCAAGTTGATTTTCTAGGACTTCGAGGGAAGGAATTCAAGAAATTCAGAAAAGATATTCAGATGATCTTTCAGGATCCTTATTCCTCACTGAGTCCGAGAATGAGTGTCTATGACATTATTTCCGAGCCGTTGCTTGCTAACTTCAAGCTGACGAAAGCGGAACTGGATGAGAAGGTTACTAATATTGCAGAAAAAACTGGATTGAACGTCAGTTATCTCAAACGGTATCCGCATGCTTTCTCCGGAGGGCAAAGACAGCGTATCGCGATTGCGCGGGCTCTTATTTCCCGGCCTCGACTCATCGTCTGCGATGAAGCGGTGTCAGCCTTGGATGTTTCGATTAAAGCGCAAATTATTAATTTGTTGAAAGACCTGCAGAAGCAGCTTCAGATTACGTATATTTTCATCTCGCATGATTTATCGATCGTTCAAAATATTTCTGACCGTGTAGCGGTTATGCACTTGGGGAAAATCGTAGAGTTAGCACCTGTGGATTCCCTATTTCAGACACCTAAGCATCCTTACACAGA
>NZ_JBFUHL010000046.1:0-42651 GCF_056402415.1 Paenibacillus sp. P4_A9 | reverse complement strand
CTCTTACTCAACGAATCAATTTCGCCGCGCAGCTTTAAAATGTTGTTTTGGACCTCTGAGCGTTTACCAGACATCAATTCATTTACTGGACGTTCTAGCATAGCTAAGGATTGTCCAGCCTGCTCCATGGTTTTGGAGCCCATTCGTCCGATTGAATCCATTAAGGTTTCTAATTCCATTGTATCCGTCGAAGAGACTTTCTCGAGCAGTTGTTTCGCTTCTTGTTCAACTTTCTGCAAATCTGTCGACTTTAATTGCACCAATTGGGTTGTCATGGTTCCATGCCTCCTTTAGTCTGTTGAACGATAGCGCTGTTGGATCAAATCCATGCGTGTTTGTAACTCAATCAAATCTTTTTGTTCAATGGTTTCTACATAATCCGAAAGTTTAGAGTTTATATCTTTGATACCGGTAAGCAAAAGTCGACGATTTAATCGTTTCGCTTCCCCGCCTAACTTCAGAAAGGGGTTAATCGCACTATTTAGGTCCTTGAAGATCAATCGTTGTATGTTATGATTCATATTTGCATCGTTTAGCTCTTTTAGTTGCGGAATTAATCGACCTACMCTGGCAAGTAAGCTAAGTGTCTTTTCGACGATTTCATCATCTAACGTATTCTTCTGCCCCTCTGATATGATCGTTTCTTCGATTACATGTATATACTCAGAAATGGGCTCCCAGAAGGGATCATTTTCCGCTTTGTGTTCTATTTCCCTTGAAAGAGGATTGGTACTAGAAGCCTGAGGCTTATTCGCGTTAGGCTCACTTATAGGAACTGGCATCGTTGTCCCTTTTAAGACACTGGAAGATCGAGTAAGCACGTAAATACTTCCGATCGACAACGTAGTTGGCACTAATAAATTAATGGACTCTGGTAAAAATCCAGCCGTAATGAGACTGACGACATATCCTGCAATCGAGATGCCTGCAGCGACTTTGAATTGCTTTTGCATGATACCTTCACACCCCTGTTCCATCATGTTACCCAATAAAATCATATATGCACTAGCGATTGATGTCAATTTCTCACAGTAAAATAAAAAGCTAGAAAGAGAAAAGTCGGAAATTGTCACTTCCTTTTACCTTAAATCTGAATGCAAAAAACCAGCAAAACGCGTCTGCGTCTACTGGCTGAATGAAACCTGCTCAGAGAAAGCGCTGAAATTACCTTCAGAAAGTCCAGTTATTTTCCTTTTTCAAACAAAATAGACGAAATTAGATGTATTTTTACCAGTTATTGGCGAGAACTAGGGGAATTCGATTCGAGAGAGTCCTTTTTTGGCGTTCTTCACATTAATTGTGACATTAAATAAACCGAAGTCCCCCACATAATGAGCGCAGAAGCCTTATTCAAATATCTTATAAAAGTTCTAGATTTGTCTAATTTGCCAACTTGTCTGCCTACTAACGCAAGCGCCAAAAACCATATCCATGAGACCACGATACACGCGATGGCAAATACTAGCTTTTCTTTTCCTACATAGTGAATAGAGCTTGTTCCAATGACACCGATTGTATCCAAGATCGCATGGGGGTTTAATAATGAAACAGATGCTGCAAAGGCGATCTGCTTCTTCGGCGATAATGCTTTTTCTTCAGAATCCGTTGCGGTTGGTTTACTCTTCCATGTCACTACCCCCATATAAAGGAGGAACAATATACCTAGTAAAAATAGAACGGTTTTAACCATTGGCAGCGTAACTATTATTACAGATATACCCAATATAGCTAAGGAAATGAGTGCCGTATCACAAAGTGATGCTGTAATAACGACTGGCAGAGCCCGACTAAATTTCGGTTGTGTCACACCTTGATTAAATACAAATACATTCTGAACACCTAACGGCAAGATGAGACCTGCTGATAGAAGAATTCCTTGAAGTATGGCCGAAAGCATGATGTTTTCTCCTATCTATGTATCGTTAACTACTACTAAGCTGAATACAATTGATTTGATTCCAATTATACCCCATTCTTGTGGTCACTTAGAACTTCATCGATCGTGCGTCGGGATATGGCGGCGAGCCCAGGGTTCTTGTCGATGTAGTAGGCGTATGCAATCAATCCAAAGGAAAGTGCCCATCCGCATCCACGAGTCCAAGTGGCTTCGTCGACCGTCAGCAATCTACGGAATAACGCTCGGCTTTCAGTGGAGAGGAACGTCCAAGCGACCATGTTGTCGCAGGCAGGATCACCAACGCCTAACGTACCGAAGTCTATCACCGCACTTAGTCGCCCCTGCTCGACTAACAGATTCCCTGGATGAAGGTCTCCGTGGAGCCAAACTCGCCTGCCCTGCCATATGGGTGCCTGCAGTGCCTCGTCCCACACAGTTGTTGCTACATCTGTATCGATAATGTTAGTCAAGTTTGATATGGCTTGACGGACTGACGCATCTCGCTTAGCCAAAGGCTCACCTCTGCCGGAATTATGAGAACCGTGCGCCGGTCCATCCGTGGAATCGATTCGTTGGATGGCGTTAATAAATTGGGCTAGTACAGTTGCTGCTTGGCGCTGGTCGGCGATCGGTGCGATCACTGCGTTCTCGCCTTCAATCCACCGATACACGGACCAGTTCCATGGGTAACCTTCAGCGGGTACCCCCATCGCGAGCGGAAGTGGGATTGACAAGGGTACAAGAGCTGCTAACTTCGGCAGCCATCGTTGCTCCTTCTCCACTTGCCCGATTGCCCAATCGGCACATGGTAATCGTACCGCCATCTCTTCCCCAAGGCGAAAAATCGCATTATCTGTTCCTGCGGAGTCAACCCGCCGGATAGGAAGGTGTGCCCATTGCGGGAATTGTGAAGCAATCAACGCTTGAACGAGTTTTACATTTATATTCATCTCATTAACTTGGCTCATTGAACACTTCCTTCCGCCTATTATGAGTTCCACTTCGTTTACCTAAGTATTTATCCCTCAATGACGACCTTCGTCACGAATTTCTCCACGCCGAACTCATACCCTGCAAACCAAACTTTTATCTGTTTTCCGACTGTGATGTCGGAGAATTGCGCATGTTCGCTTCCCCTCCATACTTGAGTAAACGGTAGTAGTCTATGTTTCACACCATCGACTTCAAGGATGCGTTCCACGTTCACGCCCTCGCCTGTTGTGACTAATCCTGTGACCTTTCCGCGTGCATCACCAATTCCTTTGTCCAGTGCGATGATTTCGAGGCGAAGCCCCGCGGTTTGCCCAGGGTAACTCGATAACATTATTCCCTCACCCCATACTTTGACGGATGATCCAATCTGAACCTCACTCGGGTGTAGCTTCTTCCCTTCAAATTCAATGCGTGCATCGTCAGACATGCTATACCACGCAGCACTTGGCATTTTCTTTTCTTGATCAATGAATTTATCGCTAGAAACGACTAAAAAACTTCCCTTATCATTAATCGCTGTGATTTTACCACTCATGCCGGATTGCTCATCAATCGTATAGACCGATATGTTTAGCGGAAACTGGGCGCCAATCGCCTCATAGATGGCTTGTTTGAGTTTGTCTTTCTCTGCGTCCGACAGCGATTTGGCATGTTCGCCTACGCGGCGCACCTCCAGAAAAGCTTCTTGGTCATTACTATAGGAGGACTGAGGTTTGACTTGATGTTTTTCATAGACTGCATTCAAAGTGGCTAGCTGATTCGCATATTTTTGTAAGTCCTCTTTTGAAACGGACTTCTTCTTTGTAGGCGTCTCTTGCTGCTGAATAGATCCTCCGTTAGGATCCCCTGCATTTCGCTCACCGCAACCAGCTAACAGGGCACCAACAAGAATTGTACATTGAAGTGTTTGAAACCAATATGCCTTATTCCACATGAAATAACCCCTACTTTCTTCCACGCATTCATTCTCAAACCTGTGATATGTATTAGACGATCATTCCCTTATAAAGGTTTCTAATTCAAACACTTCTTTGCTAAAATGAGAAGGTCAAGCCATCACATAGAAAAATCGATAAGGGGTGTTTTCTAATGGCGTACGAAGCCAAAATGAAAGAAACGGATAGCAGCGTCCTTGAGTTCATCGAAAGTGTTGAAAGCCCTAAGAAACGCGATGACGCATATCGATTATTAGATATTTTCACCGAAACGACAGGTTACGAAGCGAAGATGTGGGGTCCTAGCATTATAGGATTTGGTGCTTATCATTACAAATATGAGTCCGGTCATGAGTGCGATGCACCACTAGCTGGTTTTTCCCCGCGAAAAGCTAAAATCAGCTTATACTTTGCAACAGGTGATACGGGACGTGAAGAATTATTGAAGAGCTTTGGAAAACATGAGGCTGCGAAAGCCTGTGTCTATATCAATAAAGTCGCCGATATCGATGTTGAGGTGTTAAAGGCATTAATAAGTCAATCGGTAGARATTATGAAAGAACGTTATCCGAGTCATGCGTGAAATAAAAACAGCAAGCATCTCGGATGCTCGCTGTTTTTTTCCTTACTTCGCTTGAATGTACCCTTCCGCTTTAAGCAACTCGGCGATTAGAACAGCACCACCTGCTGCTCCGCGTAATGTGTTATGCGATAATCCTACAAATTTATAATCAAACATGGAATCCTCACGTAAACGGCCTACCGAAACACCCATACCGCGCTCAATCTCGCGATCAAGCTTTGTTTGTGGTCGATTCTCTTCTTCAAAATAAGTGATGAATTGTTTTGGCGCGCTTGGCAAATTGAGTTCCTGCGGACGTCCTTTGTAATTCAACCAGCGAGATAGAATTTCTTCCTTCGAAGGTTTATGCTCGAAAGAGGCAAAGACAGTAGCCAAATGTCCGTCCGTTACTGGAACGCGGATACATTGCGTTGTAATAAGTGGTGAACTCGCTTTAATGATTTCATTATTTACGATACTTCCCCAAATGCGCAGCGGCTCCTGTTCGCTTTTCTCTTCTTCCCCACCGATGTAAGGAATAACATTATCCAACATGTCCGGCCAATCTGTAAAGTTTTTACCAGCTCCGGAGATCGCTTGATACGTCGAAGCAACCACGTTCGTTGGTTTGAAATCTAATAAGGCATGAAGGGCTGGCACATAGCTTTGGATGGAACAATTCGGTTTCACAGCAATAAATCCAGTTGAGGTACCAAGGCGTTTTCTTTGCGCAGCAATGATATCAATATGCCCAGGATTCACTTCTGGGATAACCATCGGAATGTCAGGCGTCCAGCGATGAGCCGAATTATTGGAAATAACAGGCGTGCCCGTTTTGGCGTAGGCTTCCTCCAACGCTTTAATTTCATCCTTTTTCATATCAACCGCACAAAAAATAAAATCAACCCCAGTGGCAACCTCCTCCACTTTCGATGCATCTTGAACGATGATTTGTTTCACATTTTCAGGAATCGGAGTAGACAATTTCCATCTGCTTTTAACAGATTCTTCATACGTTTTACCAGCTGAGCTGCTGCTTGCTGCAATAGCCGTTACTTCAAACCAAGGATGTTGATCCAACAACTCCACAAATCTCTGGCCAACCATGCCAGTTCCTCCGACGATACCAACTTTTAATTTACCCGACATTATATATTCAAATCCTTTCAAATTAAATGATACTGAAGATAAGCATCTAACTAGTTAATTCAAACTGACTGATTAGGTGTGCCCATGTTGCAGCACGTGCGCAAAGTTACTTACGCCATAACAAAAAAATCCCACCCCCAAGACTAATGTCTCAGGGACGAGATTAATATCCTCGTGGTACCACCCAGTTTCGCCAATATGTCGCCATATCAGCCTCTTCAAGTACGACAAGCCAATGGCAAGCGTATACTTTAGCTCTGTAACAGGAGCTCCTGTCACACCATCCCCAATGAATAGGTTCCGATGTACTGCTCTGAGGCTTTTTTCAATAAAGTTCTCTTTACTCCTTTTCAGCTAACGGAGCTCTCTGTGAAAGATTTCATTTATTTACTCTTCTCTTCAACGCATTTATTATTGCGATTATTTTATCAAATATCCAGAGGTACGTAAACAATTAATTTTGAAAATTTATTATTTCTCCATGACTGCACCCTTTGGATTCGTGATCCATTTAGGTCCTAACCACGTCTCGATCAGATAGCTTTCAGTGAATTTACTGATCAAATGCCCAATAACATGAACTTTCTGCGGCGAAAGTGAAGTGGTAAGCGCCCAATCAGGATGAGGTTTATCCTGTAGTCTAGCTGGTTGTTGAAGCAGCAAATATGTGTCAGTCTTTACTAGGTTTCCGACCTGTTGAAGCTCCAGTTGAATCCATTGATTTCCTAGCCAGGTTTCAATCTGGAACCACCTTCGATCCGTTACTTTATCATAAGTGAACCAGTCCTTTTGAGCCGAAACGATCCGAACATCCTGCGGTGAAATCATACCAATCGGGCCCAGAGATTCATCTGTGGAGCTGTATATGGCTGTGTTGTCGAAAAGGGTAACAACGGATGAAAACGCCGTTTCAGAGGGTGGGTTGAGCTTGGCTGCCTCCTGCTCGAATTTGATCATGACTTTCTCCATAATCGAAATAGCTTCCGCGTTCGTCAGGTTGTCTTTCGGCCGAAAATTAGTTTGCGTTGTGCTGTCCAAGAGGCCATCCCGATACGCAATTTGAATGAGTCCTTTTTGCATATCACTTATATCCTTAAAATCAGTGAAAACTTTACTCGCATCCGCTTGCGTGTTACTCCAGCTACCTGACACAAGACTTGTTGTCAGCAACTTGATTAATCCGCCGACGGCTGTCTCGCGGTTCATGTGTTGGGCATACATCGGAACAAGGTTGTACACATACCCTTTGATCAACTCGTCTTCCTTGCCTTTTGGCAGCTGAACGCCCATCTTGATCATCGTTACCCAGTTTCCAATATCGATTGGTTCATCGTAACGCTCTGGGTTAAGTACATAGAAATAGAATGAATTCCACTCTTCTCTCGTGATTGGTCCTGCGATAGAGCTGCCGTCTTTATACGGCACAATCTTCTGTTTATAAGGCTTTAGCTCAGGTTCAACCCAATGAACAGTTGCCGAATAAGCAAATAAAGGAACTGCTAGGAGCATGATTACCATCAGGATTGTTACTTTTTTGATTGATAGACCTAAACCAACATTCTTCAATGTGATCACTCCAGACGTTATTTTCTACTAAATTAGACGGAGCTACCCACTAAAAGTTTCCATTTTATCTATAAATAAAGGAAAAAGGACTGCCTCGCGGCAGCCCTTCCTTCTTCATCTATAAATCTTTATTCATCATCATTTCGAGGATAAGCTTGTCTATATCGGATGTAGCTTCATTCCCGATCCGACAGAAGTTGTCGATCGTTTTTTCAGCGTCATTTTCGATAAAACCGTTGGTCGAGGATATGGTCATCCCTTTCGAAGCAAGAAGCGCTGATTGTACCGCTGCACTCGTACACGTTGCGACTTTCATGGCACAGCCACCCTTTGCACCGTCACACATCATTCCCGTTACATTGCCGAGCATGTTTTGGATGGCGGCTTTAATCTCCGTGTTCCCTCCACCTAGCAGATAGGTGATGCCGCAGCTTGCACCAGTGCCAGATACCGTAACGCCACATAAGGCAGACAATCGCCCAAATTTGGACTTGATATGAATCGTGACTAAGTGGCTTAATGCCACGGCCCGAATGAGTTGTTCCTCCGTAGCGCCCAGTTTCTCTGCTGCTGCAATAACAGGGTTTGTCGCGGCGATGCCTTGGTTACCACTACCCGAATTTGCCATAACGGGCATACTGGAACCAGCCATGCGTGCATCCGACCCAGCCGCGGCAAGCGCCATGGCATGAGAGATTAAGTCATCTGACAAAATGCCTTTTTGTACATTCTCTTTAATCGTCTTTCCTACTTCGAGACCATACGCATTCGTTAATCCGTCTAATCCAGCTTTACGGTTCAATACAATGCTTTGTTTGACCAACTCTAGTTCAACAAGATCGACAGTATTCACGAATTCCACGATGCCATCGATCGTTAGCTCGCCGCGTTCCTCTTTGGAACTCTTGAAGCTCGCGTTCGCGCAGCCTCCTGATTCAACAACCTTACCATCAACTTCAACAAGCGTGATATTCGTGTGATTATCCGTAATGACAACTTTCGCATAATTTTGCTCTGTTGTAACAACGACCTCAATATATAACTTCCTTGACGTATCAGCTAGATGGACCACAGAAATGCCACGCTCAACCATATCCTGTGCCGCAGTAACATCGTTAGGTTGAATATCTGCAAGCACTTCCAATTGTTTCTCCGCATTTCCACCAATAGCACCTAATGCAGCAACAAAATCGATCCCTGTCAGGTTCGTACCTGGAATCCCAACGGCAAGTGCGTTCTTGATGATACCAGCGCTGGCATGAACGGTTATTTTCTCAATAGGACCATCTACATAGCTTCGTGCTTTCGCAGCAGCTAAGGCTATAGCAACAGGCTCAGTGCAACCGAGAGCGACGACGAGTTCGTTTTTCAATATGTGAATGAATGTATTCGTATTCAAAGATATACCTCCATAAGCTTAGTCAACTACTACTATAACGGAAATGTATGAGGAGAGTATGTTGAAAATATGTGTAAACCTTCCGAAATTACCCTTCTGTTACGTCGGCTCCCAATGCACTTGCAACCTCTAGCATTTTGGGAATGACGACTTCATTTGTACCAGATACGTAAAGATCCCCTTGATAATGCCGGAATGGAATTTTACTATCGCCATAGCTCCACATGAAAAAATCCCCTTCGATGGACATCGTAGTCGCACCAGTCACTGTAAATACAGACGTATAAGTGAAATCAGGTTGTGTTGCGAAATATTGTTTGCACGCTTCCAATGAAATGGTTTGTGCGGCAGGTTCAATTTGTTGAAATGCTCTCGTAATGCGGTAGCGTTGACTCATAGTACGGCCTCCGTGATTATATATTTTCATGCTATGTCAAAAAGCTTTTCAACGCCTCGATGCTCTTATTGGCTCTGAGATTGAGTGATTTTTTATCCTTCAATTTGTAGGACTTTAAATCATGTCCAGGATCCAAAACCAATTGATTTAACATGATATCATCGATGATTAGCTTCGTCGCTTGCAGGGTTTCGTACAACGCATCTCTCGTAATGTCACCCTTCACGGAAGTAAGCATACGGATGATTGATTCCGCAAATAGGAGTTTGACGATGCTATCAGCACTCTTAATATGCCTGGAAGCAAAACTTACGACATTCTTTAGAACGCGTACTTCCTTAAAATCTCGAGCAATCGATTCCAAACTGTTTAGAACTTCCGCATCTCGAATGGAAAGTTCAGCCGAGTAGTGATCAATCATTTCTTGTACCCATTGCATTTCAGTTTCTTTGGAAATCGTAAAAGTCTTATATTCATCGTGTGCACCTTCTCGATACATCTGAAAAGTGCTGCCGAGATAATAGGTAAATAGTTCCTTAGCTCTTTGTTGCTCTGATTCCATGCATGAACCGCCCMGACATTTCATTGCGAATTTTGTGATTTCTCACATTATAGTACCATATTCAAGGCGGGATCAGCCATTCGTTCCGTTTTGAACCCACCATTCCCCCATAAATAGATTAATTTTATGTTGTGACTCGTTTATATCTATACAAAACAAAAACGCCTCCCCCAAAAGGGGGAGACGCCAAGAAAAATTTTTGGACTATCACTCAATCGTGCGTCTGTAACTGTTTCGCACGTTGAACCGCTTGAACACGATTCCTTACGCCAAGCTTGCTGTATACATTTTTAATATGAGACTTTACCGTTTCACCTTTGACATTCAGGAGAAAAGCGATTTCCCTATTTGACAATCCATCGGCGATCAACCGTAATACCCTTGTTTCCTGTCCTGTCAGGTTTTTTTTGTGTGACAGTTCATCTTCCGGAGTAACATTCAAAGCACGTAAAAGCTGCTTGATGTACTCCGCGGAAACCGGCGAATGTAGGCTGTCTTGCCGCACATTTAAACTAACTTCAAGCATCTCCACCATCACAGGGCCTTCGTCAACAAAGCTGCGAATATACCCCTGTGGTTCAGCCAGTTGTAAAGCAATTTCTAACTTTACGAGCGCAGTCTCTGTTTGACCCGAAAGCCAAAGCGTTGCACTTTGCACGATTAATACCCTGACTCTCTCACGGAGACGTTCTTCCCTGTCAACTAAGAGATACAACCGTTCCAATAGATACAGCGCTTCTTCCATTCGTTCGCCCGCCGCAAGCACTCTGGAGAGCACCAGATACTCTGCCAAATCACTCATTACTACTTCATCTTCATCCGTATGTGCCAAACCGCACCCGTTCAACCAATCAAGCGCATCTTGGAGCGCCCCCTGCCGCAGAGACAGATAAGCTTGTTCCGCTTCGACCTTAGCGATAAACAAATCATAATCGGGCGAATCTATTTTGGACTTTACCTGTACTAGCAATTCCGATGCTTGCTTTGCATTTCCTTCGGCTTGCTGAATCCGCGATGCAGCGATGCCGATTTGTACCATAAGCCGTGCAAAGGGCTGGATTTCTTGGCGTCCCCATGACTGAGCGATGTACAACATTGCTTCCTCCAACCGATTCCACTCGTACATCAAATTGATATACATCAAGTACATATAACCGATAAAAGGATAATGCTTCTTATGCTCCCATGCTTTAATCCATTTCAATAGGTATTCTTCCACCGCATTCAGATCCTGGATTAATGTTAATTGGTCATAATTGGAACTATAGCCTTGATATCGGTTCTGCCCCATCATTTGAAAGAAACTTCCCTCTGGCATATATCGTTCTGCAAGCTCCAAGTAATCTGATGATTGCACCAAATCATTTTGTACATAAGAGGCGACCCCGCAATAAAAATAGATATTGCCCATAACCTTGTTCCAATCTTCCTCAGGTATTTTCCCTTGAAGCGCTTCAAACCGGACTTTGGTTTGCCACATTTGCTGAAAAGCAGTTGCCCATTGTCCACCAAGCAACATAACGGATATATAAAACATCTCGAGCATTGGCGTCTCCACAAAGGAGGCTTCCGGTAATACGGATACCCACCTCATCAACGCATCACTCTTCGATTGCATCAAAGCAGGCGGATTTTTCTCGATTAATCTAATGGCATCAGCGAACTGTTTTCCTTCTAAATAGTGCTCCACCGCTTCTTCATAAAATCCATGACTTTCCAGCCAATTGGCCGCACGGATATGCGATTGTATCAATTGATCCGGATCCGTACTCGACCACAGATGCCGCAAGAAATCGGAAAGCAAATGATGATAGCGATACCAATTACGCTCCTCATCGAGAGGAATGATGAACAAATTCAGCTGCTCTAGTCTCACTAATTGCTCTTGAGAGTTCGGTTGACCCGTTACAGCCTGGCACAGCGAACGATTCATTCGGCTTAGTATGGACGTTTCCAATAAAAAAGCACGCATGGACGCTGATTGATGAATGAGTACTTCTTCGAGTAAATAGTCGAATATTTGATTCTGCCTGCCTCTAAATTGATGAATAGATTCCGCTATATGCTTGCTGCCCTTCAGAGAGATCGCCGCAAGCTGCAGACCGCTAATCCATCCCTCTGTCTGCTGAAACAGTTCCGTCACTTGCGCGGTGGTGAGTACTAAATCGGTTTTATCCCGAAAAAAAACGACGCCCTCATCCAGTTGAAAACGCAAATCCTTCTCCAGAATTCGGTGCATTTCCCTCTTCGCCAGAAGTCTAGCAGTAGGTATAGTCAGATCCGTACGACTCGCGATATACAGATGAATATGGCGAGGTAATCGTTCCAGCAGATAGCTTAAGGCATGATGAATATCGGGAAGTTCAATGATATGAAAGTCGTCTAGAATGATAACCAGTTCGGCTGTTACAGCATTCAGCTCATTCAAAATCCCCTTAATCATATGCTCTGCAGACACCAAAGAACCTGCATCAAGAAGTGGCCCAATTGTTTGGCCAAAGCTTGAGATTTTCTCCTGAATGGACGCATTTACGCAACTCCAAAAAGAAATCCAATCATTATCCTGCCGATCCAACGAGACCCACGCAGCTAGTACGCCGCACTGTTTCACCCACTCGCTTAACGCTGTTGTCTTCCCATAACCCGCCTGTGCGGAAACAAGCGTCAGCTTGGTCTCCAGACCCTCATTCAGCTTGTGGATCAACCTCGGACGTGATACCAAAGATTTGCTCACATGGGGGACATAAAGTTTGGTTTTTACAATCACTCAGAATTCCACCCTCATGTACGATATGGCTAATACTAATATATTCGACCATTGACTAAATTCTCCCTTTAACTAAGTTTGAAATTTAATCGCTGCTGTGATGTTAGGCAAGCTAGAAACAATACAAAAAGACTGTCATCAGTAGATGGTTCTACCGAAATGACAGCCACTTCTATACCCTTTTACATGACGTCACATAGAATCCTTTATCATAATGGTGACGGAAGGTTACTTGGAAGCTATCCGCCTTTTTCACCATCTCATTGTTTATTATTTGGTGAACTCTCACTATCACATCTAATTCAACAAAACCAGCTTCGATTTCTCGCATACTTTTGACATGAAACGGGTCCAAACGATATAAGTGTTCCTTGCCTGGATATAAAAACTTATGATCCTGGAGTGCAAGAAGTATTCTTCTTTGCAACTCAGTCGTCAACAAGCGCTCCAATTGTCCTTCACGCGTTTGCGGAAAATCCCAAAAAGCAATCCATTCGATTGCATCCATCGACTTTGTTTCTTCGATCGGTTGTGCGCTAACTAACTGACTGGATGCAAGCACTATGACACCGGACAGAAGTAAACTCCATTCCCATTTTCCTCGCATTTCATCACCTTAGGATATTTTTCCCTCATCTGAAAATTTCATGTATGGAGACTCGATCATACTTAGCATCCTAGCTCCGATCTTAATGGAGAGTCTATACACACAATACCCAAGTATGCCCCCAAAACCATTTAAAATGAGATCATCCACATCAAAGCTACCCATGCTAAGAACAACTTGTAAACCTTCCAAACTTAAGCTTAAACCCAACGAGCGCGTGAGCACACCGAAAACTGTCATTCGCTTCTGTCTCGACATCAGCACTAAGAAAATGCCATACGGCATGAATACTGCGATATTCCCAAACAAATTAACGATATCATGATGGGATAGGCTTTGAATATTGTTAGATATGGATACGAAAGGCTTGAAATTGGCAAATCCCAGCCGATTTGTGATATGAACAGGATTCTCTACATTTCGTTGAAGCTGATGCCATATTGAAGGTAGGTCAATAGAACTGAACTTAAATAGAATGATTTTGAACACAACGTATATATAAAAGGCGAATAAAGCCGACAGCATCATCTCATTCCATACTTTCATTTGTTTCATATCGTAAGCTCACTCTCCTCGAATTCTTGTTTGCACTTCATGGAAGCACAGTTACTATAATGCCATCCATATTATTACCTGATAGGTGATAGGAACGATCGCTAGGCACATGAATGGTCGTATTCTGGGAAATTGTATAATACGAAATCTCGTAAATCTTCCCTTTAATCTGCGTTGAGATGTTCTTCTGTTCTTTCAAATATTCTAAATATTGTTCCAACGATAAATTCTTCTGCTGCATAATCACACTGTGAGGTATACCAACATAGCGAAAATGCCAGGGTTCATATTGGATGCCCGTGATGGCCGTTTTGTCCTTGGGATAACGTAATATAAACCCGTATGCCGCGGCATTTCTCTCCAACCAATCCCCTTCAGGTGTGTGATTCATATCACCTTGCGTAGAGCCAATATCAAGCGCCAAGCCTAAGTTATGCTCACTATGTCCTGCTGGCAAAGCATAATTAGCGCCCATTTCTTTATACAATTGACTCTGTTCTTTGTTGTCTCGATAGCCACTGTTAATCATAAAATGACGAACCCCATCTTGCTCAGCTGCACTGACCATGGTCGCAAATGATTGAACCACACTTTGTGATAACCGAATGGTGTTATCTAACAATCCAAATCCTTGGATAAGCTCTTTATGTTGAGTAAGATTAAGCACATCCGTCTGCATGCCCGCTTGATGAACCGGATACTCCTGATTAATTAACACAAGATTTCCTTTGTAAATCTGATCTTTGGTCACTTTTATCGCAAGTTCCTTTCCAGGGGAAGTCACTACATAACTGTCATCTACACGCGATCGGTCATCTCTATTATCTGGCGCTGAATGTTGCTGTATCGCTTCATAGCTTAGCAGTACTACTATGACAATCCAAAAAACCCACTTCTTCATCTTCAATTTCCCTCCTAAACCTTGCATGCGTTTAGAATAAAGAAAACTGTTTAAATTAGAAGTGGGACAAATATAAAATTTTTCTTAAACTTCATCAATCCAGGGGTAATCTCACTTCAAAAAGCGTGCGAATCACATTACTTTGGACCGTAATGGTCCCCTTATGCTGCTCCACAATATTCTTCGCGATGAATAGGCCGAGTCCCGTACTCCCGTCCTGATACGTTCGGGCTTGATCACCTGTATAAAACATTTCAAAGAGATGAGGAAGTTCATCCGGAGGTATACAATTGCCATAGTTAATGACTTGAACAACCGCTTCTTCCCCATCTCGATGTCCGATAATATCAACAAACTGACCATCTTTCCCATATCGATTGGCATTCGTCAATAGATTTTCAAATACACGCGCTAACAGCTCCCCGTCAGCCGAAATTTCCAATTGCGGAGCAACCTGTAATCTAGTAATCAAGTTACTTTTTTCAAAAACGGGGTACAATTCCTCATTTAGTTGAATGAGCAGCTCACTTAAATCAATTTGCTTCTTTTCAATGGTCAACATGCCAGATTTCATTCGTGTAATTTCAAATAGCTCATCAATGAGCTTCTCTAAGCGTTGCGATTTGTTAAAAGCAATCGTTGTATAATGGATCATTTGCTCCCGCGATAACTGATCATCCTGAAGAATTAAATCTAAATAACCAATCACAGAGGTAAGCGGCGTGCGCAAATCGTGTGCTAAGTTCAAAACGAGCTGATCCTTACTGCTTTCTGCAAAATCCCCACGTTTTACCGCTTGCTGCAGTTTCTCACTTGCCATATTGATATCATCCGCAATATCCTTGAACTCGTCATCCGAAGCAATGTGAATACGACTATGAAAGTCACCGCCAGCAAGTCGATGAATCCCCATCGATATCTCATTAAAATAAGTGGCATAGCGCTTAGTTAGGAAAAAGAAACACAAAATGGAAAGTGGGATAAACACGATCAAGAAAAAGTTTAAATCACCAATCGTGTTAATAAAGTGACGCAATCTAGCTACAGGATCTTCCCTTCGAACGCCAGCGTAATAAAGCTTCAGCACTCTATACAGAATAAAGGTAAAAGTACCGGACAACAGCATGCTGAGTCCTAATAAACCGATCATTTTGGATCGAAAGCTGCGTAATAGATTAGCCATTGAATGTATATCCCACACCCCATACGGTTTTGATTAGTTTATGTTTGTTGGTATCTTCACCAAGTTTTTTGCGCAGCGTACGAATGTGCACCATGACCGTGTTCCCACTTTCATAATAAGCTTCTCCCCACACGTGCCCAAAAATATGCTCCGCACTAAACACTTTCTTCGGGTGACTCGCTAAAAGATGTAGAATATCAAATTCTTTCGGGGTAAGTTCAACTTTCTCACCATATAGAAGAACTGACCTTTGATCAGCATCAATGGTCACGCCGCCAGCTTCCAACACAGGACTGCTTACTGCTGTAGGTTGGATCAATTGCATGGAGCGCCGCAGCTGCGCATTCACCCGAGCAACCAATTCCATAGGGTTGAAAGGCTTGGTCATATAATCCACAGCACCCATGACCAAACCCGTTATTTTATCCAAGTCAGAGGATTTCGCACTCAAAAAAATAATCGGCAATGAATAGCGCTCTCGTATTTGCCGGGTTACTTCGTACCCATCCATCTTAGGCATCATGATGTCTAAAATCGCCAAATCAATAGCGTGAGATTCAATGGCTTGAATAGCCTCTTTCCCATCCGATACTTTAATAAGATGATAGCCTTCTTTTTCTAAATGCAACGCAACCAAATCAGCGATCTCCGCCTCATCATCTGCGATTAAAATCGTCGTTCGCTTCATTTCGATCCCACCCCTAAAATAACTTGTCCTATTCTTGTAAAAGTAAGTTTATTCCTATTATAACCGATCCTGAAAAAAACAGCTCTGCCATTGGCAAAGCTGTTATTATTTGTTGCATAGAAACAACATAGAAGTTAAGTTCTTAAGGAGAAGGAGTATACGATAGACTGGCGCTAAACGAGAGTTGGGTAATATTAGCTGCTGAGGGATCAGACGCTACACGCGTCCTTATACGAATACCAATACGATCACCCGCTGTGACATTTAATGGTAAGACATTTAAATTGGTTGCTGTATAGAAAGTACCGGCAATAACCGTATTACCAGGACCTCCAAAAGTAAGCGAGCTAGTTAGTAGTGGTACAGCTGTCACGTAAGATGAAGAAGGATGACTAATCCCATTATTAGGAAATGAAGGTGCTTTGAAAACTGTAAAATCATATACAAGAGGTGTCACATTTATTGAAGTCACTGAAGCAACCAATAAATCTGCGCTTATTTGTAAATTTTGAACGGTTCCATTAAAGGGAATTGGGAAAGCAAAACCACCTGCTTCTGGTGGGCTAGTTGATTCTCCAGAAGCATCAATAACTTCAACCGTGTGACTACCAAAACCCATTAAAATTGGATCAGCTGATACTACTGTAGCACCACTGAGGATGATACCCGTTGAAAACGGAATTAATCCTCCCGCACCCGGTGCTCCTGTTGCGCCCGGTGCTCCTGTTGCTCCTGCTGCGCCCGGTGCTCCTGTTGCTCCTGCTGCGCCCGGTGCTCCTGTTGCTCCTGCTGCGCCCGGTGCTCCTGTTGCTCCTGCTGCGCCCGGTGCTCCTGTTGCTCCTGCTGCTCCCGGTGCTCCTGTTGCTCCTGCTGCTCCCGGTGCTCCTGTTGCTCCTGCTGCGCCCGGTGCTCCTGTTGCTCCTGCTGCTCCCGGTGCTCCTGTTGCTCCTGCTGCTCCCGGTGCTCCTGTTGCTCCTGCTGCTCCCGGTGCTCCTGCTGCTCCTGGTGCTCCTGTTGCTCCTGCTGCTCCCGGTGCTCCTGTTGCTCCTGCTGCTCCCGGTGCTCCTGTTGCTCCTGCTGCTCCCGGTGCTCCTGTTGCTCCTGCTGCTCCCGGTGCTCCTGTTGCTCCTGCTGCTCCCGGTGCTCCTGTTGCTCCTGCTGCTCCCGCTGTTCCCGTAGGCCCCGCAGGCCCCATAGGTCCCATAGGTCCCATTGATCCCCCTGTTCCCGCAGGCCCCATAGGTCCCATAGGTCCCACTGATCCCGCTGTTCCTGTTGGTCCCACAGGTCCCATAGGCCCCATTGATCCCGCTGTTCCCGTAGGTCCCGTCGATCCTGCTGGTCCTTCTGGTCCTTTGTGACCTCTCGGTCCTTCTGGCCCCGTAGCTCCCTTTGCTCCTGCTGCTCCCGTAGCTCCTGCTGGCCCTGTTGCTCCTGCTGCCCCTGGTGTTCCCGCAGCTCCTTGGGGACCTCGTGGTCCTTCTGGACCTGGAGGTCCTGGGGGGCAATTACATTTCCCCATACTAATCTCAACTCCCTATTTTCAAAGTTATTTCATCATATTAAAAGCCTAAATAGATAGACACAGTACATGCCTACCAAATCAATAAAAATGGAAAATAAAGATAATTATTCAAAAGAAATTGCTTTTTTATGTGATTGTCCCATACCAAAATGACAATGCTTGCATTAGTTACTAAAGAGGGTTCGATGGCTAGGAGTGATTAGAATGGACAAGCGCCCATTAATAGGAATTATGGTTACTACAAGAAATAGTAGAAAGAGAATTTTGTATCTTTGTCAACGATTTAAAAATTTAAACCTGAGACTTTACGCTTTCACTCCTGCGGATATACGTTGGAAAAAGCGACGTATTATTGGACTTAGCCTGAAAAATGGTAAATGGACACAAAGTTTGTACCCCTTTCCACTTGTCGTCTATAACCGTTGTTACAACAAAGAATCCATAACAATTCAACATCTAGAGAAAATAATAGGGAACAATAAGTGTTTCAATAGGATCAATCATTTCAATAAATGGGATCTCTATAACCAGCTACAACAATCGAGTCTTTCGCAATATGTTCCCAACACATTTCAATATAATGAAGTGAAGATATCAGAAGAATTAGATAAAAACAATCTTCTCTTCATAAAGCCGATTTATGGATCTAAAGGCGCATCTGTCTATCGAATTGAACGTCTGGATAATGAAGATATTCATATTTCCTTACACAGCTTAGCGCCAAGAGTTATTTGCAGGAAAAATGAAAGCATTCAAGAAAAGTTAGATAAACTTCTCGGACGAAAGAAATATTTGCTCCAACAAGGGATTCAAATGAGTCAACTCGATCGTCAATATTTTGACATCCGGGTCCTTGTTCAAAAGGGGAATGTTGGTCAATGGATGATTTCCAACGTCACTTGTAGAGTGGCATACGAGCGTTACTTTAACACTAGTATGTGTGAACGCGTTTATGATGCAGCAGAAATTCTCACTCGACTATATCCGCTTGAAAAAACAAATGAAATCCTACATTCTCTGAATGAAGTAAGTGTTATTGCCGCACATGAAGCAGAAACACTTATGGGTACCTTGGGAGAACTGAGTGTGGACTTTGTGTTGGACAAACAAAGTAAGCTATGGATTGTGGAGCTTAACGGAAAGCCCCAAAAAAATATTTACGGGGATCTTAAGGATTTTAAACATAAGGATCTGTATCGAAGACCAATGGAATATGCTTATCATCTTACGCAATCATGAAAAAACCGAACTCATCGCAGCAAGTGCTCGACGAGTTCGGTTTAATCATTTTAAGCATATTCTGATACTAAAGGACTTACCTGCACCGCGCATACCTTAAAACCAGGCATTTTACAGGTTGGGTCGAGCGCGTCATTCGTCAATTTGTTGACGTTTTGCGTATCCCCCCAATGCATGGGCACGAATACCGTGTCTTCGCGAATCGCGTCGCTGAAACGACAACGCACATAAATTTCGCCGCGCTTGGAAGACAGCTTTACCAGTGTGCCATCTTCGATATGGTACTTTTTCGCCGCTTTTGGATGAATCTCTATGAAGGATTCAACGTCTCGTGCGGCTAAAGAATGACTTTTGCGAGTTTGTACACCCGTCAGATAATGCGTGAGCACACGGCCTGTGGTTAAATACAGCGGGAAATCTTCGCTGACCAATTCCTTTGGCAAATGATTCTCCACGGTTGTGAGAAGCGCTCTTCCCGCAGGAAGTGGAAATGAGGATTCGAATAAGCGCTTCGCACCTGGATGCGACTCTTCCGGACAAGGCCAATAGACGCCTTCTTCCTTTCGCAATCGATCATACGTAATGCCATAGTAATCTGCCGTCCCGCCACGACTTGCAAGGCGGAGTTCGTTAAAGATGTCTTCGACATCCGCAAATTGAAAGAATTGTTCTCTGCCGAGCTTCTCAGCTAGCTCACAAAGAACCTGCCAATCGTGCTTAGCTTCACCAGGCGCAGGACGACCAGCTTCTCTCAGAAGGACGCGTCCTTCTAGGTTAGTTAACGTACCGCCATTCTCTAGGTAGGCCGTCACTGGTAAAAGCAGATCAGCTAGCTGTGCTGTTTCGGAAACGAGGAAGTCAGCGACGACGAGGAAATTGAGTTTCTTCAACCCTTCTTCCACGAAGTTCGCGTTCGGGTTCGAAACGAGCGGATTAGAGCCCATAACGAATAAGGCTCGTATTTCCTGCTCGTGAACCTTCTCCATCATTTCATAGGCAGAGACACCCTTGCCTGGGAGCTCACTGGGATCGATTCCCCAGACATTCGCCACGTAAGCGCGATCCTCAGGATTTTCAATGAGGCGATAGCCGGGAAGCTGATCTGCTTTTTGACCATGCTCCCTTCCGCCCTGACCGTTCCCTTGACCTGTAACAGCCCCATAGCCGCAGCCAGGTTTACCGATTTTACCAGTGAGGAGTACAAGATTCAGGAAGTTTCGAACCGCCATATGACCATCCGTTTGCTGCTCCACACCTCTTGCGGTGAATACCATGCCCGTATTCGCTTGGCCATAACTTAGCGCTGCTTTACGAATCAGCTGGGCTGGCACCCCTGTTAATTGGGCGATATCACCCATATCAAGCGAATCTAAATGTGACTTCAATTCAGCAAATCCCGTTGTGCGTTCAGCAACGAAAGATTCATCAATCAATCCATCCTCAAGCAGAACCTTGAGCATCCCATTTGCCAATGTCGCATCCATGCCAGGCTTCACGCGCAAATGAATATCCGCGATACGCGTTGTACCAGTTTCCCGCGGGTCGATGACAATGATGACAGCACCCTTCTCTTTCGCTCTTGTAAAATAAGGCATGAGCGTCGGTTGGCACTCCGCTATATTCGTTCCCGCCAGCAGGATACAATCGGCTAATTCAATGTCTGATAATTGGTTCGTTAACCCACGGTCGATCCCGAATACTTTAACACCTGCAGATGCGGCCGCCGACATACAAAATCGCCCGTTATAATCAATAAACTTCGTTTGCAGCGCTACTCGAGCGAACTTACCTAGTAAATAGGCAGATTCGTTCGTTAGTGAGCCGCCGCCATACAGACCCACTGTGTGATTGCCATAGGCCTCGCGGAGCGTATTGAACTTATTTACGATAAGTTCATAAGCTTCTTCCCACGAAATACGCTCGAACTGACCATTTCTCTTCACCATCGGATGAAGTAGACGTTCGCCCGTAAGTACATGCTGATAGGCGTTCATCCCCTTGATACAGAGGCGCCCTTCTGACGCCATATTCGGCTTTGGAACAACGGAATATACAGGCCGTCCGTCAGAAGTGTTGCGATCTTCAATCACTTGCATTTTACACTGCACACTGCAAAAAGGGCATTGCGTATCTATCACATGTAAAGTACCAGTTAATGCTTGTTCTTGCTGGGCGAATGGACTCATATGCTCACCTTGCCAATGCAGCTGTTGGCTGCGGATTTATTTGCTGCTGATCCCTAGATATCATTTCTATGTTCATTCTCGCGTTAAGCTCAGTACGTAACACGAGATCAAAGAGTCCTTCTCGAAGTTGTGTAATCCCTTTGCGTTCAACCCACTGCCCCGTTGTTTCGCCGAAATTCGCTTCTTCACGGTACCACTGCAGGAATGCGGTAGATAGCTCTATGGCTACCTCCTCGATTGGCTCCATGCACAGTAATTCGGCTTGTCGAAGCTTCGTTCCTCCGCTGCCGCCAACATAGATTTCCCATCCACCTGGAACACCTACAAGACCTAAGTCCTTAGTAAGCGTGCCTGCACGATGCAACGGGCTTGCTGAAACGCCAACACTTACTAGTGCGGGCATTTGCAGTCCTTCTAATCGACGTTCTAGATTTACACCCAGGCCAATCGAATCTTGCAGTGCACTTCGATCGTATTGAATCCCCGTACACGTAGCAACAGATGAGATTATTCGACCATATCTAGGAGCTGGTGATGCCAGCTGTCCGATCTCAGCTCCGAGTGTGCTAACTTCATCTGCTGCAATGCCAAGCAGATCCAGTTGCGCACCGCCTGATAACTTCACAAGCGGAATGTGATACTTGTCGATCACATCAGCAAGAAGCCTTAATTGTTCGGCGCTCGTGACGCCGCCGTACATGCGCGGCGTGATGGCGTATGTGCCATCGGCGAGCAAGCTCGCTACTGAATCTGCCGAAGCTGATTCAGCACCAACTTTGTCGGCGGCAGCACCTAGCGTCTGGCCGACATAATACTGCACGGCCGGACGGCATATCGCGCATCCGTCTGCCTTGCTCCAGCCTAGCGCATGCATCGCGTCATGCGCGGTCTCAAAGCTTGCGCTGCGCACCGCTTCGCGCAGCTCCTCATGACTGTGCGACGTACAGCCGCACACGGTTTCTTTCGGCGCTGCCGGCGCATCCTTGCTCTGCAGCGCCAACTGCAGCATCGCCGCGACGAGCGGCTTGCAGCCACCGCAGGTGCTCGATGCCCGCGTGCAGGCGCGAACATCCTCGACGGATTCGCAGCCGTTATCACGGACCGCATCCAGGATGCCGCCCTTAGTCACCCCGTTGCAAGAGCACACGGTTGCCGTAAGTGCCAGCGAAGCCGCGTACGCTTCATCGGCACCGCCGCCGACTGCCGATGCTTCCTCCAACACGGACACATCCGCTTGTTGCTTAATATAGCCGAGCAGCTTATTACCCTCGCTGCTGTCTCCGAAGAGGACGGCTCCTACGATTTTGTTATCACGGATAGCGATCTTCTTATACTTGTTTTTAACACCATCTATTACTTTCAGTGAAGTATTAATTTCGGAATCACGAATTTCTCCCGCCGAGAAAACTTCTACGCCGGATACTTTTAATTGAGAATACAGAATCGACCCCTGATAGCCTTCGGTCTCTACTTCGCAAATCTTCTTAGCCAACACTTTACCTTGTTCATAGAGCGGGGCTACGAGACCATAAACCATATTGCGATGCTCGGCACACTCTCCAACTGCATAGACACCTGGCACGTTCGTTTCCATATAATCATTGACCATGATAGCTCGATTGGTTTCGATGCCACTATCGGCCGCTAGTTTAATGTTCGGGCGTACACCGACTGCAATGACGATCAGATCTGCCTCTACTTTGCTTCCATCTTTAAATAGGAGTCCTTCAACTCGTTTTTTACCATAAATTTTCTCAGTCTGCTTCTCGAGTAGAAATTTCATCCCTTGATTCTCCAACTCTTTACGCAGCATCCCTGCTGAAGTCGGAGTGAGTTGGCGCTCCATCAAATAGTTGAAAATATGCACGACATGGACGTCCATCCCCAGATTAAGCAAGCCGCGAGCCGCTTCTAAACCGAGTAGACCTCCGCCGATTACAACAGCCTTCTTATAGGATTTGGAAGCCTCCAGCATTTTATTGCAATCGTTAATGTCGCGAAACGCTGTCACACCCGGTTTATCTGCTCCTGGCAACGGAAGCATGAATGGTAATGATCCCGTTGCCAGGAGCAATTGATCGTAGTCAACTGTCCGCCCTTTTTCGCTCACGACTTTGCGATTAGCGGTATCGATGCTAATCACGGAGTCCCCCGTATAAAGCGTTATTCCTTTATTTTGATACCACTGCCAATCATTAATGGTAATATCATTCACTGTTGTACTTCCCTGAAGCACCTTCGATAACATAATGCGATTATAATTGGGATGCGGCTCACTGCCGAATATTGTGATTTCAAAACGATCTGGCGCAAGTGCAAGAATTTCTTCCACGCAGCGAACGCCAGCCATCCCGTTACCTATTAAGACAAGTTTTTGTTTCCCCATAACTTATTGACCTCCACATTCCCATGCTGAAGTTCCATAGAACGTATTCTTACGCGCCGATCTAATTTATACCATCGTGCTTTGTTTGTTAATCACCATACGTCTCGTTGCCAGATTCATCCATAGGCAAGCACACGCGAATACCATAAGCAAGATGAAGCCCAACGTGTAGGCACCTGACAAATCTCTCACAATACCTAATACAATAGGTGGAAAAAATCCGCCTAAACCGCCTGCTGCACCAACAATTCCTGTGACTGCTCCCGTATTTCCAGAGGAAACTTCTGGAACCATTTTGAAAACCGCTCCATTTCCAACGCCTAGCAAAGCAGCAGCCACCAGACAACACATGCTAAAGTATGTGAATTGGTGTAACGACGCTGACAAGGCGATCGAAGTGATAACCATACCTGTGAATACAACTACGAGTACACGCCGTGAACCTATGCGATCGGCCATATAGCCGCCTAACGGACGAATGAGCGTAGCAATCAGTACAAATCCTGCGGTTTTCAGTCCTGCATCTGTTGCAGATAGTTGAAATAAATCTTTCAGAAATGTTGGTAAATACACGCTGAATGCAACGAAACCGCCGAAAGTTAAAAAATAAAAAAACGATAAATACCAGGTTGATTGATCCTTAAGCACAATCATCGATTGCTTGAAGGTCTTCTTTTGAGCTGGTGAAGGTAAATCCTTGGTTCCAATCCAAAAGATGGCTGTAACGATCACGATCATGATGGCTAAACTCCAGAACACCCATTGGAAACCATAATGGTTAAATACGAATGGCAATGAGAAACTCGCTGCAGCACCGCCTAGATTACCAAGTCCAGCTAATCCAAGCACAAGACCCTGTCTCTCAGGTGGAAACCATCTCGATACATAAGTAAGGGAAATGGCGAAGGTCGTCCCTGCCATCCCAATAAATAGCGCGCAAAGCAGCAACATCCAGTAAGTATGCACGTATCCAACGATCAAAAGCGGAATCGTTAGAAACAGCATCGTGATGGCAAATACTCGTTTTCCGCCGAACCGATCGGTATATATCCCCATCGGGATTCGCAGAATCGAGCCAAGCAGCACTGGCGTTGCGATTAGCAGACTTTTTTGAATCGTGCTTAACTGAAACAATTCCTGGATTTGTCCAGCAATCGGTGCAAAAACGCTCCAGATCACGAAGGATGCCATCATAGCTAACGTGGATAATCCTAATGCAAGTGCTGATCCATTCTGTCGCATGATTCGGTACTCCCCCTTGCTAGGATGCTAGGATACTTTCTTCTGAAATATGCAAATACATTTCTCCGGTGTCGTCCTCAATTTCAACTTCGAATTTGGTCACACAGCCATCATCTGGTGCCTGAACAAGTCCGTTGTGCAGATCTATTTTCCAATCATGCAAGGGACAAAAGACATGATGATCACACACAATACCTTCAGAAAGCTTACCCGCTTTATGCGGGCAGCGATTTTCAATAGCTTTGATAACACCGTCAGATAGCTTGAACACGGCAATTTCTAACTCACCGATGCGTACAACACGCGATCTTTTTACTGCAATTTCTGAAATATGGCCAATGTGTAAACGTTTCATATGCCTCATCCCTTCTATTTCAAAATCGACGCTGTTGATTGTTCTTCAATGGGTGAAAATGTTTGGTGCAATGCCTTTTGCTCAATGATCTCTTTCCATGGATCTTTCATCAGTGATAATGCTTTATTAATGCGATCATTAAAGGCAGCGCGATCTTCACTTGACGCCAATGTCTCTTTAATTGTCTCTAGACCTACGCGCTCCAACCACTCCGATGTACGTTCATTGTACTTCCCAGTTTCCCGATAGTACTGCAGGTAAGCGCCAGACCATTCGAGTACTTCCTCTTCCGTCTTCACTTTGCATAAAAGATCCGTTCCACGCAGCTTCGTTCCTCCGTTACCACCAACATGAAGCTCCCAACCGCCATCAATAGCGACGACGCCAAAATCTTTGATGGTCGCTTCCGCACAGTTACGCGGGCAACCCGAGACAGCCATTTTAACTTTGGCTGGTGTATATAGGCGCTCGAACTTCTTCTCGAGCTGAATGCCCATTCCAATAGCATCTTGCGTTCCAAAGCGACAGAACTTAGAGCCCACGCATGTTTTCACTGTACGAAGTGACTTGCCGTAGGCATAGCCTGAAGGCATATCTAGATCAGCCCACATGCCAGGCAGGTCTTCCTTCTTCACACCGAGCAAATCGATACGCTGTCCGCCTGTCACTTTCACTAGGGGCACTTCATATTTCTCAGCGATCTCTGCAATTTTCTTTAAGTCCTTCGGTGTTGTTACACCGCCGTACATTCTCGGAACGACAGAGTACGTGCCATCCTTCTGAATGTTCGCATGATTGCGCTCGTTCACGAAACGAGACTCTCTTTCGTCCTCATGCTCTTCTGGCCACACCATACCCAGATAGTAATTTAATGCTGGACGGCACTTGGAGCACCCTTCTACATTGGACCATTCGAGAACATTCATAACTTCTTTCGTTGTCGTAAGTTGCATGGTGCGAATCGCCTCAACAACTTCATCACGTCCGAGTGTCGTACAACCGCAAATACCTTCCTTCACGGTTTTCACGCCGTCTGCACCAAGAACATATGTGAGCACATCGGCTACAAGCGGTTTACACCCTCCGCAAGAAGCGGAAGCTTTGGTACATGCTTTGATATCATTAACGCTGGAGCAGCCTTTCTCTTGAATCGCCTGGACGATGGCACCTTTGGAAACACCATTACAGCCACATACGATTTCATCTGCGCTCATGCCAGCAACTAAATCAACACCAGACTTCGTCTTGCCTCCGCCTTCACCAAGAAGGACGGTCTTTTCTTTGCCAGTTACATCCTCGCCGTTGCGGATCATTGCGAACAGTCTGGAACCATCACTGATGTCACCGAACAAGACAGCTCCGATAACTTTCCCTTCTCGAATGACAACCTTCTTATAAATGCCTTCGAAATCGTCTTGTACACGAACAGCGCGAGTACCTGGTTTATCTGCATATTCGCCTGCTGAGAACACATCAACGCCAGATACTTTGAGTTTCGTGGAAACAACGGAACCCTGATAGCCATCTGTGCCAACGCCCGCTAGTCTTTTAGCAAGAACTGCACCTTGTTCATATAGCGGAGCCACCAGACCGTATGCAACACCACGATGTTCTGTGCATTCGCCAATGGAGTATATATGTGGGACACTCGTTTCTAGGAAATCATTGACCACAATCCCTCGATTGATTTCAATTCCGTTATTTTTAGCAAGCGCAATATTAGGTCTTATCCCTACAGCCATAACAACGAGATCCGCTTCAACTTCCGAACCATCCGTAAACCTGAGACCTGTAACACGCTTTTTACCTAAAATCGTTTCACTATTTTTCTTGAGCAGGAACTTCATTCCTTGCTGTTCCAGTTCTTGCTGCAACAGCAAGGAAGCTGTTCTGTCGAGTTGGAGATTCATTAAGTACTCGTTAATATGCACGACCGAAACTTCCATGTTCAGGTTCAGTAATCCGCGTGCTGCTTCAAGCCCGAGTAGTCCCCCGCCGATGACAACCGCTTTTTTGTATTTCTTAGCTGTTTCCATCATCGTCTCGCAATCTTGAATATCACGGAATGCGATCACGCCATCTTTGTCTGCCCCAGGTAATGGAAGCATGAACGGCAGCGATCCGGTTGCCAGAATCAATTCATCATAAGATACCGTGATTCCACCGTCTGTGCTGACAATCTTGCGATCCGTATCAATCTTGTTTACGGTATGACCCGTATGCAAGGTAATGTTATTATCCGTGTACCAGGACCAGTCATTAATAACGATATCCTTCATATCCGCATCTCCGGCCAAAACCGATGACAACAGGATACGGTTATAGTTAGGATGAGGTTCTTTCCCAAAGATCGTGATTTCGTATGAGTTTGGTGCAAGTTTTAGTAATTGCTCGATACAATTAACACCAGCCATGCCATTTCCAACTAAAACTATTTTTTTCTTCATCCTATTTCACGCTCCCATTTAAAATAAAATAACATATTGTGTTATATTACATCTAAAATATGTGATGATGACAAGTTTCGAATTTTAATGTAAATATAGCTAACATTTGTTTCTTGTTACTAATATACTCTGGAACATCGTCTTTTTCAACAAAATTTGCCAATTTATTGTTTTAAAGTACACATATTTATAAAAACACGAATTATCCATGGATTTATAATAAGTATTATTCGTCTTTTTATGTTTGATTCCGCTTTCACAACTCTGACCCCCATCAATTTATGGAACATATTTTCAATTTTTAATCAAATTCATGTTATATATATTTACAGAAAATTGATGTCAATGTCATTCATTTGTTTAAAAATAAACATAATTTTCCATTTTAAATGTTAGCTCTTACTGTTTCGAAAAAATCAAAGTGTGACTTAGATGATTGTTAGCTTTAGAAAATACGCCAAGCTAATCATCCATGTTAGTTTTAATTTGAATCCTATCAGTTATATTTGATTTTTCATGACAACCTATAAGAAATGGTTATTTGTTATCAGTTACACGTTAGTTTATATTACATATATAGATGATTTATAAGAGAGAATTTTGGAAAGAGGAGGACATACTTATGATTAAAACGCGACGTTACTCCACGGTAGATACAGATGATTTATGGAGAATTCATTTATTAGTCATCTCTGAAGCAAAAGTAGAACCTACTCATCAGCATTATCACGATATTTTGCATATACCTGAACAATATTTGAACGATGGCGGAGAGTTCCTAGTGGGTACAGGGCCGGATGGCAATGTACTGGCAATGGGAGGGTTAAAGCTTCTTAAGGAAGGCAAAGCCGAAATCAAACGTCTTCGCGTTCATCCTAGTCACCAGAAGAAGGGCTATGGTCAACAAATCCTAACCCTCTTAGAAGAAAAAGCCAAAGAACTTGGCGTCCAACATCTCATTCTCGACACACTTTCCAATCAATTAGGCGCACAAAAGCTGTTTGTGAAAAACGGTTATCTGCAAAAAGGCCCAGCTACCATTGACGGTTTCAACGTAATTCTCTATGAAAAAGCACTTATTTAATCAATTAGACAACATAAAGAGGTTGGTCCAAAGTCTTCTTAAGACTGATGGATCCAACCTCTTATTATTTGCATTCTTATTCCTGCGCCCCCGCTAACCTGCAGTGAGTACACTCCTGAGCTGCAACGGCRCATCACTATCCACTTTGTACCAAACTTCCTCATCACCAGATACAATCTGGATATGTGCATTGAACAGTTTCATTGTTATTTTATCGCCAAAAGAATAGAAAAATAGACTCTCGACAGAATCACCCGCATCCAAAGGACGCGGAACCACAATGATCTGAGCTCTTAACAAGGCATAGATGACTTCCTGAATGCGATTTTCCGAGAAGTATATGGTCCCATCTGATTCTGTAATTAGCATGCCGCTATCGGCCATTTTTGCTAAAAGTGTTTGATCAGGCAGGAAAGTCGGTCTCTTCACTAAAGCATTGCAAAGTTGATGCAGATATGGATTTGTTTCGAAAGCATGATTAGCCAATTGATCGAAAGTGAGGACTCCGCGTGCAGGTACGCTGATCCCATAACTTTCATCATTTTCTAATATCACTTGATAATTACAAGGAAGAATGTCGGAGTTGTAGCTGCCACCCGGATTTAACCCGAAGAGCTCGCGCCGTATGACCAATTCACCAGAAAAAGCTTGCAATAGTCCACGATCCGTCACGGTAACAGAAGTATCCTCATTGCTTGCTAGTGTGACTTTCAGGCTTTTTATTGAACTTCCTGGTTGCCTAAAAAGCTTTAACCAAGGCTGATTCGTAACTATTTCATCTAGATTTCCAGATTCATGTTTTAGTTCGGCAATTGTTCTGGTTAACTCATCCATTTTCACTGTTAGTTGGCGTTGGTCAATGCTACTTATTGTATTAGTAGTTTCTTGAATAACGGGTACAACATTCTTTGAAGAGTTTTGTGAAATATAAATCATAAGTATCATTGCTAACACGAACAAAATAATTCTATTCAATTCGTTTCACCCCTGGCTAGAACACTGTCCGTTTCTTTTCTCATAAATCATTTCCAGTAGAAACATAAACCCAACGCCCATCGCTACTACTGCCAACCAAATTAATTTCACCTTGAGGGAATTTTATTATCGTTTGCTCGCTATGCTCATCGACGTTATAACTAACTAAAGTTTGTGATGTGTTTGAGCTAGCGTCAGTGCCTTTGAGTGACACAAAACGATGTGTTCCTTTCAACCAAAAGTAAGGAAATAAATGATCTGGCAAGGTAATTCTTTCACTTCCACGAAACACAGCACCATTATAATAATATCGATATGCTCCATCATCTGTTACTAAGAAACCATTCCAAGCATTTTCTCCTTCGGGTGATTTCCACTCCTCAAACATCCCACTGCTCCAAGAGTAGCGATATTGCTGTAAATCAGAGCTATCCTCGTTTATCATATACGTGTAGACGTACGTTGCGTCATCTTTGAATTGAACCGGAATTTTGGCTGAGCTTACCTGACTATCAGGAACCCGACCGATAAGTTTTTTGGGCATGTTCATTGTTCTCTTCGTTTCTAAATTATAAATGGCAAAATCCAAATCAACTTCCTGCTTTTCTTGGCCGATTGCGAGAATTAGATTTTTGCGGTCATGGCTAAATGTCGCACCATGTACATAGCCAGCGACATGAATAATCTCTGCTGTATCACTTGGAGGAATCACTTCCCCGCTCTTCGGTTGCTCATAGAAAAACCCCCGTTTATCAGCGACAAAATCGCCATGTCCCTTATATTGCGTCATGAGAGGTACAGGGTAGGTTATCATTTGATCAAGTCCGATGTTGTAAATGGAGGATGATAATGGCAATGTCATATCGCATTCACAGTAGTCAAGATATTGTGTGGCTAGCATATAATCGGCATTATCTAATGTCTGCAAATTAAATGGTTCTAAAAACTTGCTTATCTTTTCCGAATGTCCATCTGTTACGGAGATACGCCATAATTGTCTGGGACTTTGAATTAATGTTCGGAATGTAGGGGTCTCTATGAGTACTTTGCCAGAACTCGTTAATGCTCCGTTCACATCAATTGTATATCCATAGATTGGATACGTTTTATCCTCGATGCCTTTTATCGAGATCGTAAGGTTTAACTCCTTTTCATTTTGCCAATTGAATGCTAGGTTTACTTGTGGAGGTGTCTCTCCTTCAATCTTAGTTGATTTACGTAATATATCCTCCACAGAATTGCGATTCATTCCTTCGCGAAATTTAATTGTGAATGTTTGCGGCGTGTCAGCGACTACCGTTTTGATCGGTGCCTTTAAGAATCCTCTTGGCTCTAATTGAATACTTACAGCTTGCGTGGGCGCTTCCACGTTTACCGGTACTTCAATCGGCTTAGCGGATGGAGAGACCATTGGGAATTCGAGCGGTGCCGCGCTCTCTTCAACAGTCTTTACCGGTAAAACCTGCACTTCCCTTTCGCATCCAATTATGAAAATAACGGATAAAATGAYCCAAATCATACGCCTGTTTATCATCAAGCAAAACCACCCCTGCATCCAAAGTATTCCATTTTAATTAGACGTATGGGACTTCGAAATTGTTGTGTATAACGAACTGTGTTTTTTCGTAGGAGATGTTCAAGAATTCCAAAACACTTTGGTATAACATCCTATATACTTGTAGATATCTGGGAATTGGAGGCGTCCAACTTATGACTAATTTCATGCCCTTTTCTGCCAAAGAAAATCTGATTACCATACCTGGGAAGCTGATATCAGGCCATTACCGACAGTCATTTGGCTACCAAGTTAAACGCTCCAACGGTACGAAAGATTATTATCTCACCTTGACTCTAAAAGGATCCGGACTATACAACAACGGCAAAGAAACCTATGAATGCCAACAGAATGAGGTTACCTTAATCACACCAGGAACACCCCATTATTATGGGACTCCGGAGAATACCTTATGGGAATTTTATTGGTGTCATTTTGTTCCTAAGGAAGAATGGTTACCGCTTTTACAGCTGCCAGAGGCGATTAAAGGAATACGATTAGCTCGTTTTGATTCAGAAAAAGAGTTGCAACGTATAATTAACGCTTTTACTAATTTAAATCAATATAACGAAGAAGCTGATCACTTTTCTGAAAAGTTGGCCATCAACGCGTTGGAAGAAATACTCCTTCTTATTTCCCAAAGTGCTATTGAAAAGCAATACCCGCTAGATAAGCGTGTAGAGCAAACGATAGAGCTGATTTCACAGCATTTTAACCAACCTTATACGGTTGCTGAATTGGCTGCTATGGTTAACCTATCCGCTTCTAGGTTCGCCCATCTCTTTAAAAGTCAGACCGGTGAATCCGTGATGGAATTATTAAATAAAATACGACTTCGTCAAGCGAGAAAGCTCATAGAAACAACCTCATTAAACATTGCCGAAATCGCTGAGGAAGTAGGATTTAATCATCCTTTCTATTTTTCACGTCAATTTGCCGCTTTTTATGGGACATCTCCTGCAGCTTTTAGAAAGCGTATTCAACAAATGAGGATAGAATGAAAAAAAAGAAACGCCCAAGTGTTTCGAACGTTTCCCTTTACCATAAACGTAGTTATGGCGTGGTATAAATATTCGGTTGTGTAGGTGTTGCCATACCTGTACCGAGATAGTAGCTAGTATGCGGCGGTTGGTTGTAGGCCACATTCTGCCACGCGATGTCTAAGCGGTAAAGCGGATCATGCATTAAGGTCCAAAGGCGCGTACTTGTGACATACGGAGTTGCATAGATGCGTAAAGCCGTACTGTCCGACTTCCGCCAAATGACCTCTTCTCGCCAGTCGCCTAATAGATCGGCTTGCAAGCTAGGATTTCCTTTCGTGTAGTTATTCGAATTAGTGCCTGTTGCCGTTAATAAGGTCGTTGTATTGAGACTTGTATAATTCCACTTATCTATGCGGCCGACACCGTTCGTACCATCCCAATTATGATCAAGGAGCTCACGGGAAACATCACCGTCCCACCAGATGCCGAAGTTGATGGATGAAGGAATGGTGGAACTGATTTTGGTGCCATTGATTTGGTATAGTCCGACACCGTTACTTGCCCATACTTCTTCACCGGCATACCGAGGGTCAATATCAGCAGCCATGCCTCTTCCCGTGTCAGCGCCTGTATTCACACCCCACTTGATGGCTCCTGTACCAGCATTCCACACGGCTGCGCCATAAGTAGCACTAGTGCTCTCCATGACTTTGAATACTTCGAGCCCTGCATTGTTCGGATCCAAATCGCCAACATGAAGCGCGTCACCATGTCCTAAGGCCGTGTTGTATTTCTTGGCTCCGTTATCATCGATCGTCATCGCACCATATACGATTTCATCCTTACCATCACCGTCGACGTCGGCTGCTGTTAAGTTATGGTTTCCTTGACCTGCATAAGCTGAGTTGCCCGAAGTGTTGCTGTCAAATGTCCATAATTTGGATAATGCGCCACCCCGCCAATTATACGCAACTAGAACTGTTCTTGTGTAATAGCCGCGCGCCATAACGATACTTGGCTTTTGCCCATCTAGATATGCCACTGTTGCTAAGAAACGATCTACCCGATTGCCATAGGTATCGCCCCAATCGCCGACTGTTCCACGAGGAGGATCATAGCTTGTAGAGGTCAATGCTTTTCCTGTCGTTCCTGCAAATATCGTTAAAAATTCAGGCCCAGTCAAAACTCTACCAACACTGTTACGATAATCCGCCGTTGAACTGCCGATGACTACGCCAGTACCGTCCTTGGTACCATCGGCTGTTTTCATTGCAATTTCTGCTTTGCCATCCCCATCCAAATCGTAGACCATGAATTGCGTATAGTGAGCGCCAGCCCGAATATTTTTCCCCATACTGATCCGCCATAATCGCGTACCGTTCAGCTTATAAGCATCGACAAATACTTCACCGGTATATCCATCCTGCGAATTATCTTTGGAGTTGGTAGGATCCCATTTCAAAATAATTTCATATTGACCGTCGCCATCCAAATCACCAACACTTGCGTCATTGGCGTTGTATGTATAGCTCACACCGTCTGGTGTTGTGCCACCTGCTGGTTTTTGTAAGGGAACATCCAAATAGTTATTCGCCCATGGCGTAGCTGCGGCTGACGCTGCCTGCTCAACGCCGCCAACGACAGCTTTAATCGTATAGCTTGAGCTCGTAGTACCTGAGTTATCTTGATAATTCGTGCTGGTCGTTATAGGAGAAGCATTGAGCTTAACTCCATCCCGATAAACGTTGAAAGAAGTAGTTGCAGCTTCTGTTCCTAGAAGTCTCCAACTGACGAGGACGCCGGTGCTTACCTTAACAGCTACTAGTCCGCGGTCTAACTTCTCCATCTGCCGGGCTACCGCTGCATGTGCGGAAGGCGCTTGGATACCGAAAGAGGTTACGAGAAGCGAACCCAACGTAATGATGCATGCTGTTTTTATGAAATTCTTCGTATTTTTCAACATTTCTACAACCTCCAGGTAGTCAAAGTAGTTTCAAATTTACCTAACCTCGGGATGTTAACGAACTCCCGTTTCACCTCCCAATCAAATTGATCACCTTAGATAAGATTGCGCTTACATTTCCGTCTTGTTCCTTATTATAACGCGAAAATATCTGAGACTTAATGCAGACAATGGCTAACTTCCTACACAAAACTGCTACTTTTCACTTAGCTTGATGTCCCTGAAAAATGAAAAAACAACAGCCCGCTCACAATGTGAGTTGCTGTTGTTTAGAGGTATTACTTTCTGTAAGCCTCAAGTAAATATACTGTCTTATCCTGTTCTTTCTGTAACAGGTCATTGATTTGATCCCCTGTCATTCGATTGAATTTTCCCCAAATGAGGTTCCTGCAGAGATTGTGCGGAAATGCCAAATCGAGATACAGCAATTTCATTTCATGATTCGAGAGCTTGTTCTGCTTGAGATATGCGCGTATCACCTTGATAAAAACTTGATGATTCCAAGCTCTCGACTTTCTTAACATTGCGTACAGCAGCCGATTTATATCTCTTGAAGGAAAGTCCAGTCTTACAAACTCCCAATCAATGATATAAATATCAATTGACTCATGAAGTAAAATATTTTGTGTATGAAAATCATTGTGACTTAGTACAAAATTAGGTTGGTTTTCCTTCCAAGAAAGGAAATAGGCGTTTTCCCTAATATTTTCCAACACATATTTGCCAGTCGTTATATAAAAATCTATATATGCTAACACTGCTGTTCGCCATGGTTCATCCGCGAAAGAACTGCTATTTTTCCATCTCTCCAAATAACGAAGAGCTTCCTCGTACTCGCGCTCCCACCGAGCACTACCATTACAAAAAGAAGCAAATGCTGGTTGATATTCTTTTGAAATGGCATGGATATTGCCCAATATTTCGGCTAACCTAAGCGTCTTGTCTAAGCTGGTCAGCGGATATGGCACGGCACAGATCCACTGCTGTAAGACACACTTATAACCCTTATAGGTAAAATATTTCTTGTTTGTATTTGTAGGATAAATGGTTGGTATATGAATGCCTCGACTCCTGAGAAAGTCTTCTGCTTCAAGAATAAATTGCAAACGATGTTCATCGATATACATTCTTTTCAAAATAAATATGCCTTGCGTTGCTGTAATTTTTACGACAAAAGTTCGCGATGTGTCACGAATAACTTCAACCAATTGGATCGTTAAACCGTATTTATTCTCCACGGCTGCTAGAAGTCCATTATCCATCTGCACCACTCTCTCAATATAGTAGTTCTAAGATAGTTTATGCCCCTTGTCCACAAAGGTTTGGATGAAAGCGGATTACTYATTGCCCGAGTGAGAGAGTGTAGAGTAATAYGAAAAAAGCAGATCGCCGCGGCGTCTGCTTTACTAGAACTTAATTATTAATGTGTGAAAAAGACAATTTGCACAAAAAACAATATCGCAAACAGATAGAAAATCGGATGTACATCCTTCCTTTTTCCGCGAACAAATTTTAGAATCGGATACACTATGAATCCAATGCCAATGCCAGTTGCGATACTATAGGTCAGTGGCATTAGCACTACAATCAGGAAAGCTGGGAAGGCCTCTTCCAGGTCCTGCCATTCGATTTTCCGCAATACATTCATCATCAGAAAGCCAACAATAATTAATGTAGGAGCCGTTATCGCCGGGATACTCGCTAGAACCTCTATGATAGGTGAGAAAAATAAGGTCAGCGCCAATAGCAGGCAAACCATAATTGCTGTAAGTCCCGTTCTCCCGCCTACTGCGACACCAGAGCTGGATTCTATATAAGCTGAGGTCGGACTAGTACCTAGGAGTGCACCGGTCGTTGTGCCAACCGCATCTGCCAGAAGAGCGCCACGCGAGCGCGGGAATTTATCATCCTTGATGAGGCCAGCTTGCTCAGCTACACCCAGCATGGTCCCCGTTGTATCGAATAACGTGATCAATAAGAATGTAAAAATAACCGCATATAAGCCTCCCGTAAATACACCCTGAATATCGAGTTGAAAAGCTGTCGCTACTAGTCCCGTAGGGGCTGCAACGTATGTATCTGGTAAAGCTAAAAGCCCGAATATCCAGGCCAGAACGGCTGTGATCAACATACCGAAGAACAAATATCCGCGAACTTGATACGCCAGCAGTACTAGCGAAATAATGAGTCCAATCAAGGTAAGAGCCGTCATAGGCTCTCTCAAATTGCCTAACGTGAGTAAGGTAGCTGGTGAACCGACGATGATTTTCGCATTTTGCAATCCAATGAAGGTGATAAATAGGCCGATCCCGGCTGTTATTGCATGTTTAAGACTGGCGGGTATCGCATCAAGTAAAACATAACGGAAAGAAGTAAGCGACAACACAACGAACAAAAGACCAGCTATAAAAACAGCGCCTAAGGCAACTTGCCACGGCACTCCGTTCCCTCCCACTACTGTAAAGGCAAAATACGCGTTCAATCCCATGCCAGGTGCAATCACGATTGGATAATTGGCAAAGAGCCCCATGATGAGCGTTGCTACAATACTTGCAAGCACTGTAGCCATGAAAACGCCATGGAAATCCATGCCTGTTGTACTTAAAATCCCAGGATTCACGATGACAATATAGACCATTGTTAGAAATGTCGTCACACCAGCCATGAGTTCCGTAGAAATGGATGTCCCTCGCTCTTTCATTTTAAACAGTTGATCCATGGTCGTCCTCCTGAGAATAAGTTGAGTCTTACCCATTATGACCATTTGAATTGGGAGATAAACCGAGGTGAACGAATGCGCCAATTCTTGTTCAGAACAGAAAAAAGCCGTTACCAATAGGTAACGACTAGAATTACATAGTAATGTGAGAACATGTATCGTTTAGTTCGCATGACATACATAATTGCGAATATACTCAATTAACTACTGAACGATTTATAAGGAGAGGGCGATAATCATGATGATGACATTGACTTCAGATGGAGATCTATTTACAGCCGCGCTATCTCAAACGACAGTATCCGTCTGGCAAACAGACGCTAATGGTGTTTATTGCGAAGTCGATCGTGGAATCATTGAAGAATTCACTCGAATATCGATAAGAATGAGCACGATTACCGATGAGATTGCCTTTTATTTCCGTGATGATGGGACTGTGTTTCGCGCTGAAACATAGAGCCGTTCTATAGTTCAATCTGCATGCCAACATCCGCTAACACTACTTTTCCGCTAAACATCGTCTCTGCTTCATCCTTCAATAATCGAATATCTCCAAAGCGAGGCAAGTGAGAGAGCAATAATGTCTTGACTCCTGCACTTGCTGCAAGCCTTCCTGCTTCTAAAGATGTCATGTGTCCATATTGGCTCGCATTAAACTCAGCGTAAAAGGATGCTTCCGTAACTAGTAAATCAGCATTGATTAGGTAAGGTAAGATTGATTCATCGTAGCGTGTATCTGCTGTATATACGAGTACTTTATTGTCCGCTTCAATCCGAACGCCCAAGCAATAAGCATCATGGTTAGTTCGGAAAAAGGAAAGATGTACGTCGTCTCCCAACGAGACTTTAGCATTTTCATTGAGTCCAATGCCAGATGTGCCTTTCATTACTGGCATTGACCAATCTTCCTCTTTTTCTTCAGATAATAAGATTCTGAGCGGCTTATCTCGGCGTTTCAAATCCGTATCAATTAAACAGGCATATTGCAAACATCCTAAGTCTGCCATATGATCGTGATGTTGGTGCGAGAGGAAAACGGCTGTTAGTTCACTGATTTCCAAATAATTCTGTAGGACAGACAAAACACCGCTTCCACAATCGAGTAATATCTTGTGTTTCCCTAMTTCTAGGAGGTAACCTGCAGTCGCTTCTCCTGCTTTGGGATAAGCACCCCATCTTCCGAGTACTCTTATTTTCATGCTAACCTCCATTTGATCTCAAAAACGGTTAATTATAAGTGATTCTTTTGCCTGATCTGGAAGATTCATAAATATCCATGACTAGATTGAAGGCCTTAAAGCCTTCAGGGCCGTTCAGACCATAGCTGCGGTCGTTTAAAATATGATCATAGAAATCTGCAATTTKAGTCCCATGACTGATTCCCCAATAAGATTTAACACCTAAATTAGAAGCTTCTGGTGAAGTTAGCATCGTTTGTTCCCCATTGATTACTTGATACAACGTATCTCCCGTGAGTACTAGCTTCCCTTTTTCAAAGACAAGCTCGATTTCAGGTGGTGAATTTACGCCATAAGCATTCGTAGCATAGAACACAGCCGTTGCACCGCTCCGATACGTGAGGTGTGCATGAACGGTATCTTCCACTTCGATAACACCCTCAAGTGAATCGTTCGACATCGTGCCTTTAATGCTTGTGACTTCGCCGCCTATCCATTGCAGCAAATCTAGGGTATGAATGGACTGGTTAATGAGGACACCTCCACCTTCCGTTGCCCATTTTCCTTTCCATTCCGTTTCGTAATAGGAAGCCGTTCTGCTCCAAGTTACGATCCCTTTTAGACAAAGTAAGTTTCCGAGTACACCCGACTGGACGGCTTTTTTCATGATCTGGGATGCAGGGTTATATCTATTTTGGAAAATGACACCAAGCTGTACATTCGGATTAGCTTCCGCTGCACGTAACATCTTTTGAGCAGCTTCTTTCGTTTCAGCCATCGGCTTCTCCGTCAGAACATGCTTGCCAGCGTTGAGAGCATCAACGGCCATTGGCGCATGCTGATAATGAGCTGTACAAATATGAACGACGTCAATGTCAGGATTCTTCAACATCTCGAGATAATCTGTGTAATAACTGCATGAATACGATTCAGCTATTTGGGCCGCCAAATCGGCGTTCGTATCGACAACAGCCACTAATTTCGCTGTCTGTATCTGTGAAATGGCTTTCAAATGTACGCTGGAAATCGCTCCGCAACCAATGAGTGCAATGCCAATCTGTTTCATGGGAAACCTCTTTTCTGCTTAGATAGGATAGTTCGAGTCTTTGTTTCAAATCTATATAGTAGAGGTTCGCCCATACGGCACCAATTCCTTTAGGAATTGACATGCGGAAATTGACTACTTATTGCTTTATCATGACTAATTCATTCGAGTTCTAATGCGCTCCGTTTTCACCGAGGTTTCAGCGCAATTTCMCACAGCATCTTCTTGTTCGTATATCGATCCATTTCGTATTCCTCGACATACAGGTAAGTCCACTTTTCTTTATCAAAAAATCGCTCCATCTCATCTCGATCAAAAAACCTTCTGTAAATCCCGTCGATTTCCAGTACATTGCCCATTTCATTTGTAGAGTTCAATCTACACAGCAGTATGCCATCTCTCTTAATCACGCTATGGAGATCACTGATGATTTCACCAGTGGTGACTTCATCGAAATAATGAATACTTAGATCAGCGATCAGTGCTTGTACAGATTCCTTTGCAAAAGGAAGCCCATCTGTCATATCCAAACAGAGCGTTTGAATTTCTGGCAGGAATGACTTCAATGTCTTAATTGCCTCTTCGGAGATATCGCAAGCAATTGGGGACAACCCATGTTCAAATAAATACTGTGTGTTATTTCCGACACCACAACCCAAATCAACAATTAGGTCGGCTTCACTATACTTCGATAGGTATGCATCCCAATATTTGTCCAACCAGTTATCGTATTTAGGTGTGAGGTCAAGCCGATGATACATGTCATTCCAATATTGTTGTAATGATTTCATTTCGATGCTCCTTCCACTACTTTCATTATTCTTTGATATTCTTCTTTTAATTCCGCATCCTCTTTCTTACTTCTCTCTGGCACCATTTTCGTGTCGTGAATACAAAAACTGTATATAGGTGCAAAACAAAGGAGCTAAGCGCAAACTTGCAACTTAGCTCCTTACTATTCCAGTATGGCTTTTTCTAGATCAATTAATTATCCTTCTGTTTATCTTTCGAATCTTCTTCTTCCAACAATCYCTTAGTTCCCTGTCTAAATTCCTTGATCGTAGTCCCGAAAGCACGACCTAATTGAGGAAGTTTAGTTGGCCCAAATAACAGTAAAGCAACGCCTACGATAATAACAAGTCCCGGTATGCCAATGCCTGATAACATGCAAATCACCTACCCTTTCATTTTATAATAACCTTAAAATTTCACCATTAACGCAGTCAGATACATGATCAGTATCCCTGCTGAAAGTCCACCAAAGTTTAACCAAGATACCGGAGATAAACCTTTCTTCTCCGATTCTCTGAGAATCATTTTCGAAATCACATAAATAACCTGTAAAATCGCACCCGCGCCTATACCGAAGAAGAGCGCAGCTAATGCATCGTTAAATATGAATCCACCCGCCCAAGTACCAATAATAGCTGGACCACCGGCGATCAAAGCTAACTTGACAAATGTCTTCCACGTTGGGCGATCTTTCAGTAATGGTGCTGCAATCCCTACGCCTTCTGTTATGTTATGAAGGGTGAACCCAATGATAAGGAAGGTACCAAGTGCTGCCTCTCCCACTGCAAATGCAGACCCGATCGCAAGACCTTCTCCAAAATTATGAAGTCCAATACCGGTTGCGATTTTGTTAGCTACACGTTTACCCACAAATAACTCACCGCTGAGTTTGCGATCATTCGACTGATCTACAGCTATCAAGAAGAGACAACTAAGCAATGCACCAAACCACACTAACCCCGTTCCTTGAAAAATGCCAGGTGCTTCAGCAGCCATCTCAAAACCTTCTCCGAAGGTATCAATGACTAGGAAGAATAATAACCCTACGGTCAAGGCAAGAATGGCATGCATGCCTCTAACCGAGAATCTACGTAGAAATGGATACCACAATAGGCCTAGCCCTACCGGAATAACCCCAACATAGAACCCAATTAACGCATATTGCCAAAATAGCTTGCCATTAGGTTCAGGTGTTGCCGCCGCGGCAGCAACTTCACCAACGAATATCAAACCATTGGACGTGATGAATTTCACTTCATGCGGGTCGCCTTGTACCCAAGGATAAGGGATATCGACGGTTCCGCGTTCAAATCTTTTTAACGTATCACTAGGTGAAAATGAAGCATTCCAAAAGGCGCCATCGACCACGACTTGCGCAATGGTTACATCCTCTGGCCCTGAGTTTAACACTTTAACATGAATACCATCGTCATTTAACGTGATTTTCTCTACATTCAGGACTTCAATTGGAGCAGCAGGCTCGCTCTCGACTCCTGTTCCTACTTTGGCAATTGTCGTAATAATGGCTATTAACAAGATTAAAGGAAGAAGGCCCCAAAGTATAGCTTTCATTTTAGATGAAGATGATTTTGTATTAGTTTGACCGTTCATACTCATAACGTACGCCGCCCCCTTTCTTATTCAGCAATGAAGAATCCCATCCAGCCCAGTTCAGCAAATTCACTTTGGTGCGCATGAAACATATATCGTCCTGGTGAAGGAAAAACAATTTCTAGAATGCCACGTTCGCCCTGGCACTGCATAATGGTATCGGTATACGCTGGGCGTGCTTCAGGATCTGCCCCCGTTGCGTAATAATTAAAGAAGTTGGCATGCAGATGAAACGAATTAATCAAATCAAATTCCGTCAGATTACTTAAATAAATACGATTAAGCTCCCCGACTTTCACTTTGATGGGTTCTTGCTGATAGGCAAAAGCATAGCCATTCACAGTGTAGATTTCATTTTCCCCATCTAGGTCCAGGTCATAGCCATTCATCAGCATACTGAATTCTTTGGCTGTTGCTCTTGGCTTCTTCGGGTCAATGATGAAATTGCCATAGAGACCTTTATGGATATGCCTTGCAAGCGGGGCTACATGGCAATGATAGACATGCATTCCAGCTGGTTTAGCTTCAAATTCATACGTGAACGTAGCACCAGGAAGAACGGATTCTAGACCATCCATATTCGTAGGATGCATACCATGGAAATGAATGGAATGTGGATGGGTTGAAGCATTGTGAAATTTCACGCGAAGGACGTCCCCTTCTGTACAACGGATTGTAGGACCTGGAATCGTACCATTGAATGTCCATCCGGGGAATTTAATTCCCTTCGCGATCTCCACGTTAGCTTCATAAGATGTGATCTCATATTCCCTTAACGTTCGACCGTCAGCAAGCTTGCTAACCTTGCCATAATCAAATGTGGTGAGCGCTTTTTGCGCGGCTGCAAACCCTTCCGTCACTTCCGTGCTCGGGACATAGCCATGCTTCATCCCTTCATGTAATTGTGATTTCATGGCTTGATGAATGTCATGCTTATCATGTGAGCTCGCCAGTGAAGTTTTACCGAATAACGATGAAGGATTCAACAATGCACTGCCAATAACAGCAAAAGCCCCTGTCGTTCCTAACTTCAAAAGATTACGTCTTGATAGCTTTTTATCTGATTTTTGAAACATCGCTTTGACCTCCTATAATAAATTGCTTGTTTACAATAGTTTTTACCTAGGGAAACATTTAGAGTGAAAATTAAGTTTCCGATGGGACAAAAAGTTTACCAAAGGAAACACCGTGTTTTAACTATATGC
>NZ_JBFUHL010000045.1:0-44669 GCF_056402415.1 Paenibacillus sp. P4_A9 | reverse complement strand
CCCATGATCCGTTTGTCAATTGTATGATGTGATTAAGGGAAATGGTAAATTCCATAAAGCTAATATCAAGTGAAGTAAAATCAAAATCCAAAACACCGTTAATTTTGTTCTCTTTTGAGAGTAAGTTGTAGATTAATACATCATGATGAACTAATTGCTTCGGCAATTGTATTAATTCATTTTTATTTTGTTCCACAAAGTAGATCGTTTCTTTATAAAAGTTAAGTGCTGTTTGAGGAATTTCAAAAGGTGGAGCCTTGATAAAAGATGTAATAGCATCATAACCGGCTAATGGATGCAGACTATAAATTTCTGTGAAAGGAACCCCTTCAAATTTAAACTCTGCTGAGCATTGACTAAGTGCTGAACTGATTTCACCTACAACAGAACCAAACTCTGTGGCTTGCTGAACATTGGATATCTCCGGAACTACCCCTTCAACAAACGAAACGATCGCACCTAATGTTCCATCGGAGAAGTGTACGTACTGTTCGCTCTCATTCGTATTCAAAAATACGGGCACGACAAATGAAAGATTCTGTTTACTCAAATACATTGTTAATTGATCTTCAAATTTAATGCTTTCTACATTTTTAGTATGACGATTGTAGATTCGAATGACATATTTTTGATCATTCATTGTTAAAATTTTCGTTAGGTTAGTCAGACCGAATGGCACTGGATCGATATTGTATGTAGAATCCTCAAAGTATTTACGAACGATCACATCAATTTTTTCTTGCATATTATCCCCCGATCCAGCATCCATTCTTTTTAAAATGGATACTCAAAACAGAGTATCACAATGAGGGGATTTAAGGAATATTCACTGTATGGAACCAACTGGTAATAAGCAGCTGACTCCTCAAAGTCAGCTGCTTATTTTTATTTTTTTATATTTTATTTTACAACCTTTTCAATGAACCTTTGGATGATAATGGATAATTGCGCTCTGGTTGCTGTATCTGTCGGAGCAAGAATATTATCTCCATAGCCGTTGATTAACCCTGAGCCTATTGCCCATTCCATGGGTTCTTTAGCCCAACTTGATACTTTATTTCCGTCAGTAAAGGCATCCACGTTCTTGACACTAGAAATGTCATATCCTTTATGCTTTGCATAATTGTATAGTATAGTGCATAGTTGTTCTCTTGTTATGTCATCATTCGGTCCGAAGAGCCCATTTCCATAGCCACTTATAACATTGTTTGATGAAGCCCATGCAACGGCGTCACTAAACCATGTGTCTGTCTTAACATCTGTAAAGCTGCTTTCTAAAGCTGACGGATTTCCTTCCAGTCTATAAAGAATCGTTACTATCACGGCTCTGCTGGTATTTTGATTTGGGCTGAAGCTGTTCTCGGATGTTCCTATCATAAGCCCTTTTTCGCTCACAAATTTTATACCTTCATAGAACCAATCATCTTCTTTTATATCGATGAATTTTTTGATAGATTCTGCAGTCCCCGGAATTTCCACTTCTTTTTCCTTAATAAATGTAGGCTCAACTTTAGCCCCGCCTACAGGCATGATGAAGCTATAGGTGCCGTCTGCATTTTCAGTGATTTTTACTTCCTTACCATTTTGATCGAATACCTTAATATCATCCAACTTATAGCCCTTATCGGGTGTAACGGTAATGGCAATCTTGGTTCCGGCAGTTGCTTGGGTTTTGTCATAAGAGACCGAACCGTTTTCCGCCTTGGCACCCATCGACACGGAATAACTTGTAGAGGTACTGCTACTTCCGATAGGTGGAGCTACCGGTGTTGCTTCTACCGATACGTTGATGGTATAGGATACTTCAGTTGTATCGTCTTCTGCGGTTACTACTACATTCCAGGTTTTACCTGCATCGATTGTCGTGGCAGTACCTACAGTTGTATGAACATCATTGGTAGTTACCACGATATCAGAGGCTGTAAGGTTCGCTAATACTGTATCGTGCGGAAGTACTACGTTATAGACAGTATTATCGCTGCCAGAAACGGTGGCCGCTACTCCAGCGACAGTTACACTTGTAACACTGGCATCAGAGGCTGGCCCCGATAATAATGTGTGCGTTACGCTCGGCCCGTGCCCGGTCCATTTTCCAATGGTCACCTGGTTCCGAGGTAGTTCGGTATTATTTTTACCGGTAAAGCCTGTGGAGCCGCCAAGTCCGCCTGCGCCGGACGCATATTTCAGAATCTCGCTTCCCGCTTCCACAGATATTGTATAAGGAATATTGGGAAGAAATCCGGCAGTTGAAAGCACATAAGTATTTTGACCCGGTTGAACGGTTGGTTTCGCGTTTGTTTGAACTGCTCCACCGTCCACCGGCACGCCGTTAATCATGATGCGGTAGCCGGCAAATCGCGCGGTATCGCCATTGGAATAATCCGTTACGTCGTTTTCGTTCCATGTGAGGGTCATATCCTCCCCAATCCACCTGCCGCCGCTGACGGTAAGCTTGCTATCGGGAGCCCACTGCGGAAGCTGCATTAAGGTGCCGGGAACGGTGGTGATCGTAATCGGACCTGCCACAGGCCCTTCCTGTCCAATCCAGTTGACGGCCTTCATCGTAACATCATATGTCACGCCATCATCCAACCCCCACAGCGAGTAACCTATCCGGTCGTCATTGTCAAAATAGGCTTTGAATGTGTGGGTAGCATATTTGGGATCTTGCGGCGTAGCCGTTAAATCGTAATAATGGACGCCGTAGACAGCATCGGTAACGTCATACCAAGCGAAATCCTGCCAGGAGATGCCCGTAATGTTTGCAGCTTTAACTCTAAAATCCGGCGATGCAGTCGAGATCGTCGTGGTTGCCCCAAGCGTTGCATCATTCGTAGTTACCAACGTCTCCAGCAGTTCCCCATAGGAAGCATTTGCACCTGTCGTCTCCGGTCGGACCGCAACTTTGTAGGAGGTTTTTGGGCGCAGCGCGATTTCCGTGGATTCCGACCCCGATCCAGAACTCATTACAATCTCTTTTTGCTGATAGCCATGACCATCCTGCATATCAACCAACACGGCGTACTGCGTCGCATTATCGATGGCGGGCCAATCTAAAGTGACCTTATAAGTATTGGCCGTCACGGTGAGTGCGCCACTCCCATTCAGCGCATCCGGCCTGCGGATTGTGGTCCCAAAGCAATTCTCGATCGTGACGTTCTTGCTGTTGGTGGCGGTAATGTCTCTTTGAAGACCTGTAATGTTGCGGAAGGTAACATCCGACATGCCATTTATCGTAATCGTACCAGCATTTGTTCCTAAGTAAGAAAAGATCTTGATATCCTCGAACGTGAAATTGCGCAGCACTGGGCTTTTAGCATAGGCGGAGCTGCCGGGTGCCGCTGTGTTAATCAGCGGTACGAGAGAGTTTGACACCGTCATATTGCGTACTAAAACATTTTCGAAGGTCAGGGGCAGCTCGCTTTCCGGACCGAAGGCTGTGCTGGCGTTGCCATCGCTGTAGGATGTGTCAATCACAATCGTACCGTTGTTTCCACCGACCATATAATTGACCGCATTGTCGCGCACGATAATATTGCGGATACCGCCTCCGGTGGTAGCGCCGGATTTCATACGCAAGACGCCATTACTTCCTGCTTCGCCCGTATTATAGACATTCTCTTCCGCGACCATATCGCCGATCCAGCCGCCGGTATGGCTGCCCATTGCCAACAGGCCGCCATGGCCGTTACGTACAAAGTTATTGAAAATGCGGCCCTCTCCGCTTGCCACTTTGTCGGTCAAATTGCGTACAACCGTGCCCTGACCGGCTGCAAAGTTGATGGCGTCATCGCCGGTATCCCAAAAGCTGTTCATGACCATAAGATCAAGGCAGTCGCCAAACTCGACACCGTCGCCATTGTTGGCGTCGAACATCATCGTAACAACGCCGTTCACAGCAATCTGCTCGGACTGATAATTGACGATTCCGTGGAATGCTGGATTATAGAAGGTCAGCCCCTCGTAATACAGGCCATGCACGCCGCGCGCTACCGTCAGGTTGGGTCGGGCATTGTAGAATTGCGGGGTACCGGCATTCGGTGTTTGATCCTGACGCGACTGCCACATCGCATCAGCAGCGAGGATGCCTCTTACCGCGGCGGAATCGTTTGGTTTATTATTATCATCAACAGTGGCGCTGCTGCCTGCCTGGTAGTTCGGTAGATTCCATTTATTCCCAGTAGGATCGACGAGGCTTGGGCCTGGAGATGGATCCACCGCCCTTTTGGTCTGTAAGCCGCTTCCGGTGGTGGTATTCTTCCAACCGTTACCGTCAATTGCGCCCTTACCGACGATGCGGATGTTCTCCAAGGAGCCATTGTCCCAGGATACAGCATTCAACAGGCCATATGTCCGGATATCCTGTGAATAAGGATAGACCAGAAGGCTGCGCGGATAGTGGTCAAAAACAGGAGAGCCGAGCAGCACAGCCCCCTCTTCAATTTCGAAGGTCATATTGCTGTGCAGAAACAGTGATCCGCTTGTATAATACCAAGGTGCCGCATTGTTTCCGCTTCCCTTTAATACAGCCTTGCCGCCCGCAGGGGTGGCGTCGATCGCAGCCTGAATCGCGGCGGTGTTGTCTTCGATTTCTTTTATAACCGTTGCATTATTGTTTGCGCGCCGAATTGTATAGTCACCAGACTTATTAATAATATAGGTTGCGCCATGGTCGGCGGCGTCTATGACGATAGGTATAGACGCAGTTGAAAAGCTAAGCGGCGCACTAAAAGCAGACGTTGTAGTGTCGGCGTAAACGGCCCGCACCTTAAATTCATACATCGTCTCGGGTTCCAGACCGGTCGCCATAAAGGAAAGGTTGCTGATCCGATGATGATTCGCGTCTAATTTCTCGTAAAATGCGTCCATATACGCACTAACATAGGAATAATTCTTTTTAAAATTATCGCTTGCAAGTCCGAGGCTGATTTCATCCTGGAATACCTCATAGTCCACGATTTTTTCTGTACTCTCGTAATAGTCGTCCGGCTTCTCCCAGCTAAGAACAATTTTTGATTCATCAAATGCTAATGGAGGTACGGATAAGTTTTGTGGCGCCATAGAATAGCCGCCAGCCGCATGAACAGGCATTGCTGGAAATAATCCAACCAGCAGAGCCAGTGAGAGCATGAAACTGTAAATAATGTTAGCTTTCTTCTTCATTTAGATTTCCTCCTGTTGTTAAAACCTAATGCATAGTGCTAATATGTATAGCTACATTAAATCAATTTCGGTGAATAACAGATATAATCATTTCTTAACATTTTTGTAATAAAGCCTGTATAATAGGGCAATTTGTGCAGAATCCAATATAAAGACACCTATGATTACAAATAAAAGAGCATCCACCAGAATCGGGTCCCGGTTAAGATGCTCTTGATTGACTTTCACATAATTATTCCTATTCTGGTAACTTAGTGAAAAAGGTGCATTTTTTGTATTCACCTTTTGAGAGTTCAATAGCTATTTGTTTTTGCTGACTTACACCTTTTATTGCGTATAATTTGCCTCCACCATTACGGATTATCATAGGTCCTTCAGGTGTATTTCTACCCACCTCACCATTATTGGTTGGGTACGGACTTACTTGATTATTCACTACCCCTATTTCTTTATCAATCTTATCGATTGGTACAGACTCGGTAACCAACTCATAAATAATGTCATTCCAAGCCAAAGTTACACGTACTGTTTTACCGTACTCCAATTCATTTTTACGACTCTCGGTTTGTGGAGCTGAAGAACAACCTGAAAAGATTATTATTAAAGTCAATACAATGTAGAAAAACTTCGAATTCATGATCTCACCTCTAAAGGAATAGTAGTTACTTTACAGTCAAGAGTTTAAAATAGTTCTTTATTTCGTTATTATAATGAAATAAAGTTTAAGTAGCTTATTTTTCCCTTTATTTACTATAAATTTACTAAGGATGGATTGTGATGAGTAAGAGAACAGCACTTCGATTAACTCTAGGATTTGGACTTTGCCTAATCGTTTCATCTGGAATGAACTCTGGTGAAGCTAATGCCGAGTTTACGGATACTGCAGGTCATTGGGCAGAAACAGCCATTAGGTGGGGAGCAGAGCGAGCATTAATAGACGGTTACGACGACATGACGTTCCAGCCTGACCGGACTATGTCGGAAGCAGAGTTTGTGACTTTGTTTCTTAGAAGCTTTGGTGCGCAGCAGAACATTGATCCCGAGGTAGCATGGTCCTCTCCCTACTACGAGACTGCACAGAGTTATAACTTACCTGTTAGAGGAGCCAATCAGATTGAAGAGCGGGACAAGCCAATCAGCAGGACAAAGGTAGCCGAGTTGGTGTCGGGTGCTGATGGCAAAAATTACACAGGTCCAGATGCCGTAAGGTATTTGCTCCAGAAGGGCTATGCTCAAGGGAAAATCAATGAAGATTACTCTGGGAAGACGGTGTATGCGTATCGAGGGGATGAGAATTTGACCCGGGCTGAAGCGTTGACTTTCGTTAAAGGACTTCAAGAAAAAGGTTGGACAACGGTGAAAGTACGACCAAAGACCCCTTCGGATCCATCAGAGCTAACCAGCCTCCCAGGCGAGAAGCTGAAGGGATATCAGACAAACAAAGGACAGTCTGGTCCCGTCCTTTATTTTACATACGAGGTTGAGAACGGAAATGTGGTGTTCACCAATAATACAATGGGTCCCGATGATCCGGCTTATCGAGTCCGCCTTAAGGAGAAATACAATCCGCATATAAATGAGTATGTCTATGCCATCGCGAACAGCTTGTATGATCCAGATCGAGAGAAATTGAACTTGAGCTATAGTCGAAAAGGAAATGCTGCGGTCTCAATCACGTTAGGTACGTACGATATGAGTTTACAGTCAACGGGGCTGCCCTATTTCAACAAACCTTTCGAATTTGAGGTTTTCGAGGAGCTGGATCATTCCCAGAATAATACGATGAAGTTGTACATTTCCCGCTTATGGGGCAACCAGATGAAGACCACGCAATTCGATGACTATTACATCAACAAACTTCGAAACTCCTTGATCAGTGTTCTAGGTGAGAATGAAGGTCTGCTGGTCAGTAACTCCTTAGTGGACGAGATGAAGATTCTCGTACAGGACCAAGCCCAAGTACAAGATTGGGACCTTAGGTGGGGGGATCCCGAACTTGATTACAACAGATCGAGCCATCTCTCACTTTCATCGATGGACGTTTATATCCATACGTCGATATCAGGCATTCAAGTGAATTTTATTACCAAAGCCGATCCCAACGCAAAACAAACCCAATATGTTGTCACCCCGGAAGGAAAATATCTTCTGGAAGACGGTAAGCCCGCAACCTACAAAAATGTATCCCTGCAAGCCTACATGTCCATTGAAAGAAAAGGCGCAGTAATTATACGGCAACCGGATGACATTGAGGTCTCGAAGGAGACGATCACAACTCCGCACGGACCCGCTTCAATGGTGGAGAGACAGTTTACATTTGTGGATGATCCCGAACGCAAGCAGCATACGACTTATGAGGTCACCCTACTCCGGCCAATGTCAGGAGAGCCAGACACCAGAATCGAGTATACGCTGAGCGGGATTGTAATCGGGCAGAAGGACAGCGCTAAACAGGATATGCTGGACTTGGTTCAAGGTTGGGTTATTCCTGAGTTATTGAACAATGTTAAGGAAGAATAATGTATTAGGATGACTGTGTTGAATTCATGCTAACGCGAAGAGGCTGCCGATTTATGGCAGCCTTTTATTAATAAATTGCCGCGGCGTAAGATCTCGGCTATGACGATTGAAGCGACCCATGTGAACCACGCAACGATGTCACTACTAAATGGTTTACCTTTTACGAAACCTACGAATCATAAAAGAAACCAAACCTAGTATAGCCAAAACCGTAAGTAGAATATTTAAATACCTCATGGTTACAGAAGTCTCATCACTTGTAAATTCCCCATGATTTAACGCTTTGTTATATTCTCCACCTCTTTGAACTGCAATCGCTTCTTTCGTACTTATCCCTTTTATCTCAAATAATTTCGTTCCAACTGGAATGGTATTCGAATCACCGTTTCTTTTCGGCATTGGATTCACATTGCGTTTTACTTCTCCGATTTGTTGCCCAATTTGATCCACAGTAATGATTTCTTTCAAAGTGTCGTATATGTTATCGTTCCACAACACGCGATCTGATGGATACGTTGTTGCTTTCGTAGTTGATGTAATTCCAAATACACAGATAGATAAAATAATAAAATATAACCAAATTCGCAGATTAGCCACCTCGAGACCCCTTTTTCCTAATCATCAAAATACCCGATACAAGATACAGAACAGAAGTAATTCCAAACAATTTAAAAATACTCGGGGTCATGGCCATATACAGACTTATAGGAACCGACCAGACAAATGCAATAAACATAAGGGATGTCTTGTTTATAACAGACCCTATCAATGCTACACAAGCTGGAACAAAAAGCGTAAATAATGTTATTAACAAAACGTCATTTTCAGCACGCTCATGCGTGTATGGATTAATAAAAATACATACAATCCAAAGTATCATTGAACCAATTGAAGCTAGTAAACCAATGAGCTTCGTTATTTTCATACTCCATCTCCCCTCCAAAAGCCCGTCACGACCTGCCCCGAAGCCCACTCCAAGACAACTGCCTAAGCTCCGATGCGGTTTGCCCTGTCGTCTTTTTTACTAGACGGGCGAAGTGATGTGATGTCTTGAAGCCGCACCGATACGCAATCTCGGTAATGCTGAGGCCCGTATTGGTAAGCAGCGCCACGGCTTGGTTCACACGATAATTCCAAACGTACTGAATCGGCGTCGTTTGCTCGTGTTGTCTGAACAGGCGAACTAAGTGCTCGGATGATACGCCTACAACCTCGGCCAATTCATTCAGTGTAAACTCATTCGCGAAATGCTCAGATATCCAGGAAATCGCAGCATATACCGCAGGATGCTTTTCTTGCTTTTGTAATGCAGCTTTGGATTCTGAGGGGTACAACTGTAGTGCGGCAAGTCCCAAGCTGATTAGCAAAGGGTCTGTAGCAGCTGTATCCTGCACAATCCGCAGCATAAGATCCAAGAGACGATTCATATTCTCTGACAATGGGAGACACTCAGGCAGTGCGGAAAGCTGCTCAAGGACTTTACTGTCCAAATCGGGCACATGAACAGCGATCCATCGATGCCAGGTATCCTCTGTTTTGGAAAATGTAAAATATTCCTCATGCCCAGGCATTAACATAATGAGATGTCCAGGTTTAACATGAATCGTTCGATCACCTATGGATACATCCATTTCACCGGAATATAGCATGACAAGCTGAATATCCGGCTGGATGCGCGGACCAAATCGACCTCCAGGCGGATATACAATGGATCCAGCATTTACAGACTCTATCATATTAAGTGAGATGATTGTGCTATCCGTTTCCCTCATATGAATCCCCCCTTTCCATATAGTATACCCTTTAATCATTAAATATCAATTACAGACACATATATGCTAACCTCAGCCATTGTCGATAAATCCAATTYATCGTAATCTAAAGGAGAAGGAACATACAGTATGAAACATAAGGAGTGTACGCCATGAATAAGACATTCACATCCCCATTAACACCGCTTACTCATGATCAAATTGAATTTTTCAAAGAAAACGGATATTTCCTATTCAAAAAAGGTATGAGTGACGATTTAGTTGATGCCTTTAACGGACACATCTACGACATCCGTCATCAAGAGTCTGTTCCCCAATGGGCCGACTGTGAAGAAAGTAAGAAGTTCTCGCTTCGCTTGTTCAATCCGCATAAACATGACAGTTTTTCCCGTCAATTAATGAAACACACCATCGTTCGCGGCGTATTAGCCCAGCTGATGGGCAAGGAAGCGGTATGTGTTCAAAGTATGTACTTTTATAAAGAGCCTGGATCGCCAGGACAAGCAGCTCATCAGGACTACTATTATATTAAGAACGATCCCATGACGATGATTGCAGCTTGGACGGCCATGGAAGAAAGCGTGGACAAAGAGAATGGCTGCTTATGGGTGTTGCCCGGTACGCATAAACTAGGCCTGCTGCCGCATGGTGCCGTCAAAAATCTCGAAGAACACGAACATTGGACCGAGGAAACTGAGGGGATCGATACCAGTAACCAGATTCCAGTTATCATGGAAAAAGGCGACATTTTATTTTTCAGCGAGCTGCTCATTCATTCCTCCACGAAGAACCGCAGTAAGGAGCGCTGGCGCCGATCCTATGTGTGTCACTATATTCGAGAAGATTCCAATATCCTGTTCCGCGAGGATCTGCGTCAAAAATACCCGTTGTACTAGTAAAAGGAGAAATTAAAGATGAATAATTTCCGTTTGGATATGCAGCAGTCCTGGTGGGCGATGGGCGGACTAGGCGCCAATGGCAAAGAATGGTCGACAGAAGAGCGATTCGAGAAAATCGCAGAAGCCGGTTATACAAGCATATGCGGTTGGATTCCTGCCAAACCAGACATGGACACGTGGCATCGGCTTCTGGATAACTACAAGCTAGGGTTTAGCGCTTTAGCCTTTCCGCGTACAGTAAAGGATATCCGAGATACACTTGATGCTGCAGCAGCCTTTGGCCGTGTTTCTTATATCAACGCACAAGTTATGGACGCATTCGTTGTTGATAACGAAGCCGTTCGGTTGCTCGAGGGGATTTTAGTTGCTTCTGAAAAGGCTACCATGCCTGTTTATATCGAGACACACCGTGGGACCGTCACACAGGATTTGATTCGTACGGTCGGTTATTGCAATTCGATCCCCCATTTGCCGCTGACTATCGATCTTTCACATTATGTCGTTGCAGGCGAAATAAACAGCAGTTCCGATAACGTCGAGGCACTATTCGATCGCCTGCTCATGCAGACGTCTTGCATTCATGCCAGAGTATCCGATGGCGAGAAAGTACAAATCGATGTTGGCGCTGAAGGCGATCACCCGATGCTCGGCCATTTCAAGCGATGGTGGCGAAAGGCGATGCAGAACTGGCTCTCCAACGCCAGCCCGGGATCTGCTTTACCTTTCGTAACAGAGCTGGGACCTATCGGTAACTATGCCATGACTTATCGGGATGCCTCTGGGCGAGAGATAGAGGCCTCCGATCGTTGGCAGCAAGCACTTTTATTCAAATCCATAGCTGAAACCATATGGAAGGAAGTAACGTTGGAAGTGTCCACTGCGAATAAGTAGACAAAAACTGCCACAGGCATTTGCCTGTGGCAGTTTTACTTGATTCTTGCTTATTATGCTCCTATTTATGCTGAATTTCCTTCTTACTATTGCATCTGTATCGTTGTCATACGACCGAACTCTTCTAGTGTGATTGCGTTCTTGGATGCCTAGTCAATATAAGCAATCATTTGCTCAAGTTTTGCAATGAAAACGGTTTCGTCATCCCCCAAGATAAAGAGGAGATCCATAACGAGCAGTATCGAAGGAGTTCCTCCCCATGACGAATCCGAAGAAGCTAGGTTTGTTTGCCATTACATGGCCTTTATTTATTGAATCGTCACTTCTTGTGTTCATGCGGACCTCGGATACGTTCATCGTGAGTCATGTGTCGGATGAAGCCGTTGCAGCGGTGGGCGTCAGCAATCAGCTCATCATCTTCTTATTCTTGCTGCTGCAAGTGATTTCAACCGGTACGGCCATTGTCATTTCTCAATATATAGGTGCGAATAAAATGAAAGATGTCAAGAAATTTGCCGCTGGAGCCATCTCGCTTAATAGCCTATTCGGCTTATTGATCAGCATTTGTATCGTTTGCTTCAGCAAACAGCTGCTTCAGCCCTTCGGCTTGGAACCAGAGACACTCGAACAGGCGCGCATATTCCTATCGATCGTTGGCAGCGCCTTATTTATTCAAGCCATCAATCTGACCATTGCGGCTATAACACAGGTGCATGGTTATACCAGATATACAATGATCGTCAGCTTGGGAATTAATCTCGTCAATTTGGCCGGCAGTATTTTATTTATTTTCGGTCCTCTCGGCTTTCCAAAGCTCGGCGTACCAGGTGTCGCCATATCGGCCGTATTCAGCCAATTACTCGGACTGGTTGCCTATAGCATGCTTTTAAGAAAAATCGTTCGATTGAACTTATCCTTCAGCGACTTTTACAAAGCGAAATTCGCAGATATGAAAAAAATATTGTCAATTGGGGTTCCAACAGCTGGGGGGCAACTTGTCTATTCGGTAAGCCAACTTATGACGACCTATTTTATCACTCAGCTGGGTGCTGAGATGCTTTCCACTCGGATTTATACTCAAAATATCATGACGTTCATCATAGTGCTGGCCATTTCCTTGGGACGGGGGACTCAAATCATCATTGGTCGACTGGTGGGTGCAGGTGAAAAGGAGGAAGCTTACAAGCAGTTGTTTCGTAGTTTACTGCTTAGCTTATTACTTTCACTTGCCGCAGTTACTCTGACCGTTGTGTTCAGAAAACAGTTGATCGGCCTATTTACGGACAACACCGAAATTATTGCATTGGGAGCATTATTACTGACGCTTGGTTTCCTTTTAGAGCCAGTACGTTGTTTGAATATTGTAATCGGTGAATCTCTTCGAGCTGCGGGTGACGCGCGATTTATAGTCTTAATGGGCATGTGTGCCATATTAGGGCTGTGTGTCCCGCTTACATATTGGTTCGGCGTGCATTTGGGGTACGGGTTGATAGGGATGTGGTGCGTGTTCATCATGGACGAAGCAATTAGAGGAATTGTGCTATTATTCCGCTGGAGAAGCAGAGCTTGGGAGAAAAAAGTGTTGGTGAGCAGTGAGGAGATGCGCTAGTTTTGGTTAGCGTGGCAAAGACAGCCGATATCGGCTGTCTTTTTATGGTCTGTATGAACATTCCCCTCCGAGCTATAGTTAGCCGTCATATACGTCAGCGATTGATATGCGAAGAAAAATGGATCAGTGGATAATAGTACCACGAATACGAGAATCTGGGGGTGTACACATCCGCTTGGTCGGCCAGCTGCAAGACTGCTTGTGGCCAGCACAATTCATACTCGGCCATTGGCGCTTTCGCTTCCTTCGAGCCTTGTTTAGTAACTGCTATTAGAGCAGTCGCCGCTCTTGGCTCATTCGTTAACAGCGCCATTTCCAGCTACAGCGTGTCAATTCAGCTAGCTGCTCGACATTCAAGCTGGAAATTCCAGCTACAGCGTGTCAATTCTGCTAGCTGCTCGACATTGAAGCTGGAAATTCCAGCTACAGCGTGTCAATTCAGCTTGCTGCTCGACATTGAAGCTGGAAATTCCAGCTACAGCGTGTCAATTCACCTTGCGGATCGATATTGAAGCTGGAAAATCCAGCTACAGCGTGTCAATTCAGCTTGCCGCTCGGCATTCAAGCTGGAAAATCCAGCTACAGTGTGTCAATTCAGCTTGCGGATCGATATTGAAGCTGGAAAATCCAGCTTCAGCGTGTCAATTCAGCTTGCCGCTCGGCATTCAAGCTGGAAATTCCAGCTCCATTTATTCTATTTAATCCATATACTTATAAATTCCGGCGTCAAACAAAAAAGCACCCCGCATTGTGGGTGCCTCGGATTTCAATATCTGGTCTCTTTTCGATCGAAATCATGAATCTGCCCGACCCTGAATAAGCTGCTTGTCATTTTCCGGCCAAGGCATAGCATAGGTTGGCGTATTCGCGAATCGCTTCATGCCTAGGCAAAGCGTAATGCCCGTCCCCTCCGGCAATACCACATGGAGCCACTTTCCGTTCACCGTCGTCGTCCCAGTGATTTCACCGTTACGTCCGATGATTTCGCCGTTTTTAAACTGATGCTCGCCGAACACGCCAGCTTGAATAATGAGCTCGCGTTTATCGAACAAGCTCGTGTTCACGAGCTGGATTGTAACGGAGTCTTGCGTCAATTTTTCGACTAATGCTGAAACGCCTTGCGGCAACCCTGGCCGCTTCAGAACCGCATCGAAATAGCGAACACGGCCGTGCTGCAGACCTCCGTGCGAAATATGCATCGGTCCCCCTAGCGTCAACTGCACGAGACCTTCAAAGTAGACAGGACACATTTCTTGCCAAATATGAATGGCGGAATACATGCCTTCATTATAATGCTCCGTCCAGGTGTACGGATCGCCATCAGGCGCACGCATTTTAGCTAATTGGTTGCCAATCATTTCGTAGTTGGCGCTTAAGATCTGCTCTGGATAGCCAGGATTCAGCCCGCGAATATACTGATACCACGGCTGAGTGTTGCCGATGTAATGCTTCGTTTCCCTACCTGTTTTCGGATCGCGGCCTGAAAATTGAGGTACGATCACTTCGTTCCAATTGTGGTCTTTCGGGATGCGCTCAATTCGATCCATATCTTCATCAGTCATCGACATCGACCATAAGTAAATCGGATATTTCGGTTGCGCTTCGCGGTAATCTGTCCAGCCGCTGTCAAAATGCTTGTACGGTACGAGCCACTTGCCATCCTGCTCCTTGCGTAATTCCCAGTTCCGATCAAGCTGTTCTCTCGCAAGCTGAAGCTTATTCAGATCTCCGCTCAGCATCGCTGCGTTCATACATGCGTTCGTCAACGGCTCGATAATCGTCATGAACCCGTGCGGCCAGCGCCAGCCGTAATAGCCGCCCCACCATTTACCCTCGTTGTACTCCCCGATTTGATCTGTTAGTCCGACGTTATCGGGAATAATGCCGCCATTGCGATTGCTTCGCTCCTGCCAGGCTTCCAGATAAGCGACAACCAAATCTCGCAAGTTTTCATCGCCGTTTTGCATGAACGCATGCGTGACCAGACCGGTCGCGTTCAAGTTCAGCGGAACGTCACCTCGGTTCATACGTTCGTTCATCATGGAGATTAGGTGTTTATACACCTCATCGTTAGACCAAGCGCATTTGCCACTGGCGAAATCAACCCCGGGGATATCTTCATACGGCGCAAGATAATCATCCAAAATGCCCCGGTGTGTGCTCCAATCCTCCTCATTCACAACAAACCGCGGACCGCGGCTGCCGTTGAGCGGCGAACGGATCAGCTTCCGCTCCTTGTCATAATTGGGCGCTTCAGGGTCATCACCCGTGTACATCTTCGCGAAGGTCGTTGCTCGCTGGCGGTCTTTCAGCGTTGCCGGCCCCGCTAACCCGAGAAAGTACAAATATAGGTAGCCTTCGCCGTGGTGCATCCAGTCATAATAAGCGTCAAAATCCCGGTGAATTTGGCCGTACTGCGTCCATTGCCAAGTGATGCCGTCGAAAATTCGGCGCGATATTTCATGCAGCTCGCTGCTACCCCCAAGCATGTATAGAAGCGCCAAATTCATAAACCCCTCATAAGGATCATCCGAACCGTCCATTCCCGGCCAATGATCAAACCAAATGAGCGTTCCTTCCGGACGTGTATAGCGGGCGACGAATTCTTTTGCCGCTTTGTTCAACGTGTCAAATAGTAACTGCTCCTGTAGCGCCCACTGCGGCGGGACTACACGTTCAGAGGCGGTGATACTTGCAATTAAGCTCTTCATTCTTTATCCTCCTTATAAATACCTGACCCGTTGCCGATATCGATCAATTAATTCTCTGTTATGTCCGTCTCCTCCGTCCCGATTGGCACTAACCAATACMGGAGGAACAGTTCCTCTTTGCGTCAATTCATCAACGATCGCCACCGTTAAAGCTTGAATCATTACAATGCCGCCAATCGTTGAAGTCGGCCCTATTTTATTCAAAGTGTCGTCGTAAGACAAGGTGGCATCACCGTGCACCCCGCAAGTATCCAATACAATATCGCCAGCTTCGTACAGTTTTTTTCCGCTCGGATGACGCGATGCCGTCTTCAAGGAATGATCCATATTTGTTACCGTAACGACGAACAATCCCCGCTTTTTGCTTTCCAGTGCAACCTCGATCGGGACGGCGTTAATGCCTGAATTGGAGACGATCACAATGACTTCTCCCGGTCGCAAGTCGTAACCCGTTAGCAATACTTCCGCATAGCCAGGCAACCTCTCCAGCATTGTGGCCCGGCCTACATTAAGCTCCATCAACGACGGTTCAAGCATCGCATTCACGCAAGCAAGTCCGCCAGCGCGATGAAAAACTTCTTCCGCAATCATATGAGAGTGGCCGCTTCCAAAAACGTGCATAATGCCACCCTGCTCTATCGAATCCGCAATTTTGCTGGCGACCTCAATAAGGGCATTTTTTTGCGTCGATTGAATGCTGGAGATTTGCTCTTGAATGTTTCTGATATATTGATCGAGCAACATATACAATCACCTTCTGTCATTTTTATTTAAAAAAGTTCGCCGCCGCCCCTAAAATGCCAGCAGTTGTCGGTAATTTTGATTGTAAAATACTTACATTTCCATTAATAAACCTTTCTCTCACCGTGTTTCTTGTAGATTCCAACAGCAGATCGCCAGATTGACTGAACCCGCCGCCGATAATGATCGTCCCCACGCCGAAAAGATGAATACAATTGACCAAGCTGACACCGAGAAGCTTCCCAGCATCCTGAAATACTTCATTGGCATAATGATCACCTTGAATAGCAGCTTCATAAACAAGCAATGAGTTCAAGGTTCGCGACTGTACCCACGCTGACAAGATTGAATTTACTGATCCAAGTTCCATCCGAACTCGATCCAAAATCGCAGTAGCCGAAACGTATGTCTCCAGGCAGCCTCTATTTCCGCATATACAAGGTTTTCCGTCAGGAATAACACTTGTATGTCCGATATTGATAGCCGGTCCACAATCCCCATGATAGATTTGCTGATCAACCACAAGACTTGCGCCAACTCCGGTGCCTAAACAAATATATAGAAAAGAGGATTGATTGATTCCCGCGCCATATCGCCATTCACCTATGGCGCCAGCTGTTGCATCGCATTCCAATTTAACAGGTAGCCTCAGCTGATGCTGCATCATTTCGACAAGCGGAATATCAGTCCAGCCCAGATTGACTGCAAATTTTACAATGCCGAGGTTGGTATCCAGAATGCCCGGACAAGAGACACCTACGCCCGCAAGTTGATTCCTGACATTCAACCTTTCAATAAACCCTGCAACTTCTTGGGTAATGAATGTGATATCTGCTATCTTCGTTTCGTCTCGGTGCAAATTCACGGAATAATGGTCGATGACTTCGCCTTGTTCATTGATTAGTCCCATCTTGAGATGGGTACCGCCGATATCGACGCCGATCGCCAGGCTCTTTTTGGAAAACATTTCACTCATACGTCCGCCTTCTTTCCAATCGATCCGCCCCCTGTTTCCCATCCCATTAACCGATGAAATAACCGCCGTCCAATGGAATTTCAGCACCGTTGATCCAAGCAGATTGGCTGCTGGCCAAAAAGGCGATCACATGTGCGATTTGTTCCGGGCTAGTAATGTTGGGCGCCGTCTTTAAAAGATGTTCCGCTTGTTCCTGCGTGTGGTTCGTCATATCTAACCATTTGTTCAACAGCGGTGTTGCTGTTCCTCCCGGCATGACGGCATTCACACGAATACCTGACTCGCGCAAATCGAGCGAAAGTCCGCGTGTCATATGGTTTAAAGCAGCTTTCATCGCGTCGTAGACGAGATTGTTACGGCTGTTCACAAGCCGGTTGATCGAGCTGACATTGATAACGACACCGCTGCTGCTTTCTTTAAGCCACGGAAGTGCTTCCTTAACAAGGAAAAACGGCGTCTTCACATTCACAGCAAACAGTGAATCCCAGTCTGCGTGTTCGATACTTTCAAGCGGTTTGTTGCAGATGAGCGCCGCATTGTTGACAAGGATATCCAGTGCCCCCCAGTGCTGCGTCGTTTGTTCAATGATCTGCCTTGGTGCTTCCAGAGAAGACAAATCCATCTGCACAAAAATGGCTTCTCCTCCAAGTGAGTGGATCTCGTCCACCACTTGACGTCCGCGTTCTTCGTTCATCCCATGCACGGTTACTTTGGCACCATGGGAAGCCAGCTCAATTGCCGCTGCTTTGCCAATGCCGCTCGTTGATCCGGTTACGAGTGCTATTTTGCCTTTCAGATCTTTCACACAAATCACCTCTTATAGATAGAGTGATATCCACTCCCGAATTTAATTATGAGTACTTTCTTTCAACTCCTTGAAATAATCGCCGATCCTTATAACCTGACTCTCCAATCGCGACTTCTCAGCGGCAAACGCCATCAGATGACTCTGCACAGAAGCCCGTGCGCCAGTAAGTCCAGCTTCTTCCCCATCTCGGCTCACTAGTCGAATGAAGTCTCGCATGATGCCGTGGTCGCCACCGCCATGCCCTTCCAAGGGAGCCTTAATCTCAATCGTTTCAGTCTCGCCTGTAATAAAGCTGCTTACTTCGATGACGTTTTTCTCCATGTCGGCTCTGATCTGACCTCGTGTTCCCATCAGCTTCATGGATCTGCCTCCTTCTTTGGTGAAGGCACACATTGTAAAGGCGACGGTAACCTCGTTCGCGAACTCGAGATTGACGACCTGATGATCGACCACATTATTATCGCAGTGATATACGCATCTGCCGTATGGCCCATTTCGCAAAGCTTGGAGGACTCCTTCTTTACTATCATCATTACTGACAACTTTTCGCAGCACAGAACCTACCCAGTCCTCTCTTTCCAAATACATTTTAGGCGCATAATAAGGACATTCATTCTGGACAGGACAACCATCCAAACAGTACATTGGCGCACCTTCTGGGGCACTTTCGGAACGAAAATGCGTTAGTGATCCGAATGACGACACCTTCGTACACTCGGCATCCGCTAGCCACAATAAAATATCCATGTCATGACAGCTCTTCGCTAAAATCATCGGACTCGAAGTTTCGGAGTTTCGCCAGTTCCCTCGCACGAAACTGTGCGCCTGATGGCGGTGTTCCACATTTTCGGTATGCTGGATCGAAATGAGTCTGCCAATCGCTCCATCGACGAGCAATTGCTTTAGCTTCTTATAGAACTCGGTATACCTCAGCACATGGCAGATGGAAAACACGCGTTTATATTTTTCGGCATACTCGCCCATCTGGACACATTCGGTCGGACTTGGTGACATCGGCTTTTCGAGTAGAACATGATACCCTTTCTCCAAGGCCCGAATCGCCGGCTCAAAATGCATTTGGTCCTGCGTGCAAATCAATACCGCATCAGCGATTTTCGGCCCTTCAAACAGCCGCTCCCAGCTTTCGAATACATTTGCATCCTCAATAGCGTGAGCCTGTTGGAAACGCGTCCTTCTGATGGGATCAATCTCGGCAACCGCTACAAATTTCACTTCATCAGGGTAGTCGAGTGCATAGGAAGCGTAAGCATCAGCGCCTCTTTGTCCCGCTCCAATTAATACCGCAGTCATAGTTGTCATTTTGAAATTCTCTCCTTTTAACGATAAGTCAACTTTATAGACCTGATCATACATGTTGGCTTAACATTCGAAAACAATAAAAAAACGAAATTTCTTCGATTTATAGCGAAAATAAGCTCCAAAAAAATGATTTTTAATAAATTAGTAATTAAAGCTTGGTCAAAAGAAAAATTAAAGGAACCTTGCATGTAATCACTACAAGTAGGATTACATGCATAGTTCCCCAATTACTAACACACGTTAGTACTTTAGCTTCAGTTACTTATTTAGCAGCTTTCCAAGCATCCAATTACTTTTGTTTCTCAGCAATAATTTTGTCTGAGCCTGCTTTTTTCAAATTTCCCAAGAATTGCGGCAAATACTTCTCAGGGTCTACGGAACCGCATTGGTGCGACTTTCTTGTAATGCTTGCCCTCGACGCCCCAGACAAGTGTGTTGTAAATTTCTTTGTCGGTGTTTAGCAGATTAAGGAGCATCATGGCTCTYTCTTTGTTTGGCGAATTCGCAGATAAACTTTCTATGAAAAATATCCTCAGGTATTCCGTCTCTGCTAAACGCACAAATAGCCCGATACGAGTCCCATAACTCATATCGGGCTATTTTTCCCATGTACAATGATTCTTACAGCTTGATCGATAGAGTTTAACTCCATTCAGCCTTTCACGGCTCCTGAAGTCATCCCCGCGATGATATATTTCTGACCCAGTAAATATACGATGAGAATAGGCACAATCGTCAGTACGATAACTACGCACATATTGTTCCATTGTGAGTAGAAGGAACCATAATAATTGTACATGGCCATAATCATTCCCCACTTTGTCGAAGAGTTCAAATAGTACAGGGGAATAACGAAATCGTTCCAGCTCGTTAGAAAATTAATGATAAGCACCGTGGAGGTCACTGGCTTTAATAGTGGCAGGATCACCTTTCCAAAGAGCTGACGTCCACTACAACCGTCAATAATTGCAGCTTCATCCAGTGCCCGAGGAACCCCGTGAATAAATCCATAGTATAAAAACACACTAAAAGGCATGAACATAGCAGAGTACAATAAAATGATGCCGGGCATTGTGTTCAGAAGATGGAGCAATTGCATGATTTTAAACGTTGCTACCATGTTCATCGGGGCTACTAATCCTAATAAAACAATATAATAGATCGCTTTGTTCAAACGAGTTCTGTTCCTGGAAAGTACGAATGCAGACATAGAAGAAGTCAATGATGTCAATATCACCGTTGAGGTTGAAATGAGCATACTATTTAAGAAACTGCGGAATAAATGGCTACCTTGAATCACTTTAACATAGTTATCTAAGTGAAATGAACTCGGCCAAGCGAAATTCATAGAATTTGCTTCGACAGTGGGCTTAAAGGAATTAAGGAGCACCAAAAATACAGGAACCAAGACGAGCAGCGTTAATATCCACATCAAAACTTCTTTCGAGAGATAGGTTATGGTTGATGATCTCATGAAATTTCCACCTCATTTGCTTTCGTAAATGCTCCTAATACCGCAAATGAAATGATCGTAATGAATACAAACATAACAACGCCAAGCGCGGTAGCGTAACCGTAATCCCCTTTTGAAAACTCATTAAATACCGTGATGTTGATAACCTCAGTTGCTCTGCCTGGTCCGCCATTCGTCAATGGATAAATCATATCGAATACCTTAAGTCCAGAAATGACACCGAGAACGGAATTAATGGAAATCGAAGGCATGAGCAGCGGCAGGGTGATATGCTTGAATTTACCCCAGAGATTTGCCCCGTCGATGTCTGCTGCTTCATACAAGGATTTCGGGATCATCTGCAAACCTGCCAGAAATATCGCCATTGAAAACCMGCTAGCCTTCCAAATCTCTACAGACATACTCGACCATAACGCTAATTTGGGCTCGGCAATCCAAGCATGTGCCAATGAATCAAGACCAACCAACAAAAGAAAGTCGTTAAGTACGCCGGTCGGATGAAATATTTGCGCAAAAATGATACCGATGATGAGCGGTGAAAGCGTAATGGGCATGAAGAAAATCATACGCAACACATTTTTAGATCGGATTCCCTCATTTAACAATAAGGCAAGAATCAACCCCAAAATAATTTTAAACACCGTCGTTCCAAATGCATAAAGTATCGTGCTATTAAAAACTTTCAGCGTGCCCGTGCCCGCAGACCAAATTTGTTTGTAATTATCTAAGCCAATAAATTTCATCGTATCGCTCATGGAATTCCAATTCGTAAACGAGTAATACAAGCCCATGATGCACGGCAGTAAAAACAAGATTATATAGATTAGCAGCCCCGGCACTAAAAAACCCCCGGAATACACTTTAATGTTTCTCATAGGAATGTCCCCTCTTTATAAAAAGATCCTGTTAGATGAGAACAATTTTGGCTAGCTCTTCATCTAACAGGCCTCTGTTCTACTCAAGTGCGCTGTATTTAATCTTTATTTGGCATTTGCATTAAAAAGTTTTTGGCGATCTGCATCAAAGGCTTCCAGTAATTGTTTAGGAGTCTTCCCGCCTAATAACATATCAATGACGTATTTTCCTTCCGTCGTGTTATCCCAGAATTTAATGCCATTCTCCATGGACATATTAAATTTACCATTTGAATTTGCAGTTAATTGCTTCGATTTTTCCGATTCCGCTGATGGGAACGGCTTCATTCCTGGAAGAACATCTTTACGGGCATCATAGTACGTCTTTAAGTTATCTTCTTTGCTAATAAACTGAAGATACTGTTTGGCAGCATCGAGATTTTTGCTATTCTTATTCACAACTCGCATTAGCTCGACTGTAGGCGCATACATGTTATTGCCTGCAAACGGTACAGGGAACATGCTCCATTTGGAATAATCGCCTTGCGGATCTTTCTCTTTGATGTAACCGTCCCAGATAGCAAAGGAGAAGAACATCCCGTATTTCCCGGATTTCAGAGCATCAGGCGCTTTATCCCAAGTATCCGACAAGGAATCTTTACCGAAATAGCCTTTGTCATACACTTGTTTTAATTGTGTAAGGTACGTTTCGAATTCTTTGACATCGGCAAATTTAGCTTGATTACTATTCAATTTATCATATAGGCCTGGTGTATTGTTGTTAGCCAATGGTCCGATGACGGCGAACCATAACCCTGGATGCCAGTTATCTTTGAGCGGTTCATAGATTGGATTAATTCCGCTAGCTTTGAGTTTTTCGCATACAGCAATAAATTCCTCATAGGTTTTCGGTACTTTTAAGCCTAATTTATCGAAAATTTCTGTATTATACATCATGCCCCAACCCTTTTGACCAACGCCAGTGGGCCAAGCCAAAATTTTGCCTTCATAGTTGACGCCAAGTTTAGCCATCTCATCTAAATTTTTGACCCAAGGCTCACCCGACAAATCCGCAAAGTTTTTATCAGGGAGGAATTGAAAGGCGTTAGCCGCTCCCCAAGTAAAGAAGATGTCAGGACCTTCGCCTGCTGCAAGTCTAGTTTTGAGAACGTTTGCATATTGGTCTTCAGCCATGACTTGAAAGTCAATTTTAATTCCCGTTTCCTTCGTAAAGGATTCAGCAAGCTTTCGATCAACATCTTTAACCCAGTCGCCAATAGACGCGATGTTGAGTGTAACCGCTTTACTTGATTTAGCCCCTGTTGCGTTGTCCGTTCCGCAAGCGGCTAGAAAAATAATCATAGTGAGCAGTGAAATCAATATTATGGAAAAACGTTTTATTGAACTCTTATTTTTCATCTTGCTTTCCCCCTGATTGATTGGTTTAATAAGTGTGACTGGCCAGTCAACTTTGAATTTATTATAATCTTCTAGATTCTTTTAATAAATGCAGGATATCTACTTGTCGGCGTGGATTAAATCTACTTTTGGAGGTTCGCATCGTGTTGAAGTCCAAATCCATCCAAGCAAAGCTATTTTCAAGCTATTCGATTTTAATTACCGTTATCGTGATCACTCTCATAACATCTTTTTATTTTTATACGGCAAATGCATTTAAGAAAGGTACTTCTACCGCTATTCAAAAGAACGCCGAGTACATTTCCACACAATTGGACGCCGAACTGATGAGTATGAATACAATATCGCTAAAAATTATGGCTTCTATTCCCCTGCGTGAATTATTTTTTGAAAACGCTACCGAAGAAACGTCTCTTTTTTATAATCAAAAACGCCTTAACGAGATCCTCCTGTCCATTACAGGTCCAGTTGTTCCAGTTCACCAGATCAATATATTTAAAATGAACGGAAGCTCCTTTGGGTTTGGAAGTTATTTTATTTCCAATTTCATCCCGCCCAATAATTTGAATTCGATTTCCTGGATTAGAAGTACACTTGATTATGACGGAAGCAAATTCATTACCTTACCGCATGTGGATGATTGGGGATTGTCCAAAAAAATAGTCATCTCCTTAAACAGGGCATTTTCCGAATCTTACGGTCAGGAAGTCAATAGCATTATTGAAATACAGCAAAATTATGACAGAATCGCAGCCATTGTTGAAAAGTCTATGCCCTCAAAGACCACCTATATAATAGATCAGCAGAGCAACATCATTTACCCCTATTCGGAAAGTTCAGGCCAAGATGATGATAACACGAAAGGAATCATAGCGCTTTACGCAGCCAAAATGAGGTCGCTTCAATCAAGTACAAACAGCTTCACTGTCAATAATTCCTATAACCATAACAAAGAAATTGTTGCGTATTTCAACTCCGAGTTTTCGGGTTGGACAGTATTTGTAGCCGAATCAGAAAATCAACTACTCAAACCAGTGATTACATTTCGTAATTATACACTCCTCGGCGGGCTGTTGATCCTATTGCTCACGCTCTTATTTTCCTATTACGTTTCTAAAGGCCTAACCATCCCGATTAAGAAAATTTATCATTCGATCAACAGACTAAATCTGGATTCCTTATCACAGAAATCGCCTTTGAAATTTCGCAGCAACCTAAATGAACTTGAAGTGCTCAATCAGTCTTTCATGGATATGTGCGAAAGATTAAAGAGTTCTCTCGAAACCGTCGTTTCATCACGTTCCCATGAAATACAAGCCCGTATGCATGYGCTGCAATCTCAAATGAATCCGCATTTCTTGTATAACACGCTAACCATTATCAGTATCACTGCTGAGAAAAATAACCAGACCGAAATTGTCAAAATGTGCGAAGATCTTTCAGACATGCTTCGATACATTGTCAGCGATTCTTCTTCTCCTGTTACCATTGCCGACGAACTTACGCATACAGCAAGTTATTTGGATCTCATGAAAAAAAGGTATTTAAATCAGTTTCATTGCACTGTGGATATTCCTGAAGAAATGCTGCAATTGTTAATCCCGAAGTTAACGATTCAACCGTTAATAGAAAACTGCTTCAAATACGGGATACACGTACCTCCGCCATGGGCTTTCTCCATAGTCGGAGCCTTTAGCTCTGATAAATGGACGATTACCGTGCGCGATAACGGCAAAGGCTTCACGGAGGAAGCGCTTCAAACGCTGCGAGCCAAAATAATAAATAATGTTTCCTATGATAGCGAGCACGCTGACAAGGCGCAAGAAATCGGACTCGCCAATATTGCTTACAGGATGCGATTGTTTCATAATAACCATTCTATCTTCGAGGTGTACAATCATCCTGAAGGCGGCGCATGCGTGACAATTGGGGTAACTTACGCGAAAGGAGACCTGCATCCATGATCAACTCCAATATTCCTATCCATGTACTCATTGCAGAAGATGAACCTGTCATTCTGGAGCACATTAGCCGCAAGGTAGAAGCGGCGGACCCTGCATTTATCGTCATCGATCGCGTACAGAACGGTTTAGAAGCGCTGGCATCCATGAGCCGCCAGCTGCCCCATGTACTATTGACTGACATCCGCATGCCGATGATGGACGGGTTGGAACTCATTAAGTCGGTTAGAAATCAATATCCGAATGTGTATATCGTGATTTTAAGCGGGTACAGCGAGTTCACATATGCCCAACAAGCGATGCGTTACGGCATCGCTGATTATTTGCTAAAACCTCTTAAATCCAAGGAACTGCAAGAAACTCTGCTTAGAATCAGGAATGCGTTGGAGTCAGCCATGCCTGAGGTGAACAAAGCGGCGCTCTCCCCTCCTATGGAGGGCGATACTTCAACAGAGACGCCAGTAGATTTAATCGAAACCATAGAAGTCTATATGAATGAACATTTTTCAACGCCGATTACCTTGGAATCTATTGCTCAGAAATTCAACTTTAATCCTTCGTACTTCATCCGTCTATTCAAAAAGTACAAGGAAGTTACGCCGACTCAGTATATCATTACACTGCGTATGAACGAAGCGAAACGACTGATGACAGTCCGTCCGGAGCTTGATTTCAAACAAATTGCGGAACGGGTCGGTTATACCGATTCTCATTATTTTAGCCGTCTATTTAAAAGCACAACTGGCATTAGTCCTTCCGAATATCGAGCCGGAATGAGAAATCCCCCCTAGAAGCACAAAAAGAGCTTGGCCATCGCAGCCGCCCAGTAGGCGCGCTTGAAACGCCAAGCTCTTTCTCATTCACAAAATCCGTTATTTCTTCACTAAACCGTGCGGATCAATCACGAATTTACGGGAAACGCCACGGTCGAACTCTTGATACGCGTTCGGAGCATCGTTTAACGTAATAAGCGTTGCATTAACCGCTTTCGCAATTTGCGCTCTGCCGCTCAATATCGCCATCATAAGATCGCGGTGATATTTCATCACCGGCGTCTGTCCAGTAACAAATGTATGGGATTTCGCCCAACCTAAACCAAATCGGATTTTCAACGTCCCGATTTTGGAATCCTCGTCTACAGCACCCGGATCTCCTGTTACATAAAGTCCTGGAATGCCTAAGCTCCCGCCTGCACGCGTTACTTCCATAATCGAGTTTAAGACGGTAGCCGGTGCTTCTCCATGAGATTTGCCATGACCATGCGCTTCGAAGCCTACACAGTCGATCGCGCAATCCACTTCCGGTGTCCCCAAGATTTGCTCGATTTGTTCCGCTAAATTGCTGTGCTCACGAAGATTGACGGTCTCACAGCCAAAGCTTTTGGCTTGTGCAAGGCGCTCCGCGTTCAGGTCGCCAACGATGACAACAGCTGCGCCGAGCAGCTGAGCAGAATGCGCTGCAGCAAGTCCGACCGGACCAGCGCCTGCAACGTAAACGGTTGAGCCTGGACGTACGCCCGCGCTTACTGCCCCATGATAGCCTGTTGGGAAAATATCGGAAAGCATGGTCAATTCAAGAATTTTATCCATAGCCTGCTCTTTATCCKGGAACTTCAAAAGCTGGAAATCCGCGTAAGGAACCATCACGTATTCCGATTGTCCCCCAACCCATCCGCCCATATCTACATACCCATAGGCAGAACCAGGACGATCCGGATTCACATTAAGACAAACATTCGTGTTGCGTTCTTTACAGCTACGGCAGCGTCCACAGGCAATATTGAACGGTACGGAAACTAAATCTCCTTTTTTTATAAACTCTACATCGCGCCCTACCTCTATCACTTCACCTGTAATTTCATGGCCTAAAATGAGTCCTGACGGCGCCGTTGTCCGGCCCCTAACCATATGCTGGTCGCTGCCGCAAATATTCGTCGTGACGACTTTCAGAATAACACCGTGTTCACATTTGCGCCCTACATTTAAAGGGTTAACGCCAGGACCATCTCGTAAGATAAGATCTGGATAATTCGTATCTCGAATTTCAACACTTCCTGGTTTCGAATAAACGACTGCTCTGTTGCCTGACATGTCCATCTTCCTCTCGTTTTTAGATCATATTGACTCAGCTAAGCGCTTACTTAACTGTGAACAATCAATTTCGCTTTCTCCCATTGCTCTTCAAGAATGCGTTTAAACAAAAGCGTTTGCTGCCAACGGTCCGAAATTTCAATCTCTTGTCCATGCTCAGTGCGCCGTGTAATCGAATAGTAGTGTGGTGGACCCAGCTCGCAGCACAGTGGCAATACATCCCCAGGTTGCGCTTGCTCCAACCAATACGCCATCCCCTTACACCACCAACGGGTAAAGTTCTTTACTGCCGGATGATCGCCATTTGCGCCGATATCGATCTGAACTTGTTCACCATTTGAAATACGGGCATGCATCCCGGCAGTACGCTTCAGAATTCGGTCAAAATACGCTTCCGTTTGTTCACTGGTATCATTCATTTCCCCCGCCACCACGTAATGCGACAGATCGATGGTAAAACGAAGATCCGGAAGCGCGTCTGCATACCCAGCCGTACGGATCAAATCCTGCGTTATCATACCTCGATGTGTTTCGATAAAATTGGGCATTTTCGCTTCTTCCGATACTTTGAGCAGCTCGTCTAATAGTCGAATGGCTGCTGCATCGATCACGAATGAATCCTTCACCTGTGAATTGAGAAATTGGACACGGCCGAACTGTTTCGCAAGCTTGATGGATGCCATCATATCTTCCACGTTAGCTGGGTAAGCCAGTCCACTGAAGGTCAGCTTATAGCGATCCAGTAAGCGGTGCCAAACATCCATCTCCTCCGGCACTGGAAGAAATCCGCTGATCCCCGTAAATCCAGCTTCAGCAATTTTCTCGAACTTTTGTTCCATCGTCCATTCTTTCCCGTTCTCTCCAAGTTCCCACATGGCCCACCAGGATTGCTGAATATCCAATTTAGGCCGTTCTAGGGTCCCGCTTGATACGCGATTCCATTGACTCAATGTGCCCACCTCTTCTCATATCCCTTTTGAAAACGTCGTTCTTATTTCCATTTTAATTCTTATCAGCGCACATGTATTCAACCAGAATCTACAATCTTGTAACCAAACTCACACCATGCATATTTAGGCGTTAGTGGAATTGATTCAGGATTATAACGATAGTGATTTTGGTTACATCTTTACTATTTTAGGCTAAATACTTCTTGCCTCGTACCGTTTATAATTCAGTCATATACCCTAATGAAAGGGATTACAGTCAACGGAGGGAATTCAATGAATAATGAATTTAAAAAGAGGGATTATCGACTCACAGGACCCGAGAACAAGGCCGCACAAGATAAAGGATTGACGGAAGCCGAGTGGTATTCGAGTCCTATTCCACGAAAGAGAATGAAAGAGTTAATGCAACGAAGCGACGGTCCCGCCATTCGCGATACCTTTTTCTGGTTTGCCTTGCTTATAGGTTCTGGCACTCTTGCTTACTGGTCATGGGGAACTTGGTGGGCGATACCGGCATTTTTACTTTACGGGATCTTCTATGCGACTCCTGCCGATTCCCGCTGGCATGAATGCAGTCATGGGACAGCTTTCAAAACCCCTTGGATGAACGATGTCATCTATCAGTTCGCATCGTTCATGAGTTTAAGACCAGCAACGCCTTGGCGCTGGAGTCACACGCGTCATCATAGCGATACGTATATCGTTGGACGCGATCCTGAAATTGCAACGGAAAGACCACCCGTGTGGCGTGTCCTTTTGATGGAATATGCACGACTAGTTTCGGGACCAGCCGATATCAAGAAGATGTTCATGCATGCCTTCGGCCATATCGAGAAAGAAGAAAGCGAATATATCCCGCAATCTGAATATAGAAAAACGTTCTGGGAAGCCCGCATCTATTTGCTTATTTTCGCTGCCGTAATAGCTGTGTGCTTGTACACGGGAAGCTTCATGCCAGCTATGTTCGTCGTATTGCCCACTTTCTATGGCGCGCTCCTTGCGTTATCTTTTGGAATCACGCAGCATATCGGCCTGAATGAGGATGTTCTTGATCACCGGTTGAATTCTCGGACTGTGTATATGAACCCATTTTTTAGATTCCTATACTGGAATATGAACTATCATATTGAGCATCATATGTTCCCCATGGTTCCTTACCATATGCTTCCTGCCTTGCATGAAGAAATGAAAGCCGACTGCCCTCCAGCATGTCCAAGTTTGTGGGCAGCGAACAAAGAAGTGTTCCACGCGATTCACAGACAGCAAAAAGATCCGATGTATACAATTGCACGTCATTTGCCTAGTACGGCTACCCCGTACAGATATGGCTTGGATATTGCAGGTGCCCCCCTCGTCCCAAATGCTGTAAATTCATGATATATTTAGGAGGAAAACAACATGAGTCAACTTGAAGGTTGGATTGAAGTTTGCGGCGTAGATGATATTGATGAGGAAGATGTAATTCGATTCGATCATGGCGATCGATCGTTTGCTATCTATCGTTCAGACAAGGACAAATATTATGCAACCGATGGATTTTGTACCCACGAGAAGGTCCACTTATCCGGCGGATTCGTCATGGGACATATCATCGAGTGCCCCAAACATAACGGCCGATTTGATTATACAACTGGACAGGGTAAAAAAGCCCCCGTTTGCGTTGACCTGAAAACATATCCCATTCACATCGATTCAGGCACTGTTTTTATCAAAATAAACGAATAGGAGACTCCCATGTCACAAATCGGAATGGTTATCATCGGCGCTGGAGAAGCAGGCTCTAATGCAGCTTTGGAACTCAGAAATCAAGGGTGGGAAGGCCCCATCACACTCATCGGCAAAGAAAATCGGACGCCCTACGAGCGTCCTCCTCTTTCCAAAAGCGTCATGACGTCAGAAAGCGACCCGTCACCCACATCTATTTTAGATACTGAAAAGCTTGCTCAGCTTAACATTCAATACTTGTCAGAAAGCCATGTTGTGCAAATCGATAGGCCGAACCATGTTGTTCACTTAGAAAACGGAGAACAAATCCCATACAAACGTCTGCTGCTGGCTACTGGAGCCAGCCCTCGTAAGCTTGTGATGGAAGGCTCCGATACATCGAAAGCCTACTATTTAAGAACTTTCTCTGACGCACTTGCCATTCGTTCCCAATTACAAGAAGGCAAGCACATTGCCATTATTGGCGGGGGATTCATTGGGCTTGAGATTGCGGCGAGCGCAAGAACTAGGGGTTGTTCGGTGACGTTAATCGAAGTAGCGCCACGCATCTTGATGAGAGGCGTTCCAGAAGAAATAGCCAACTTAGTGGAAGCAAGGCACCGTGATGCCGGAGTAGCGTTTAAGCTAGGCATAGGCATTACGAGTATCGACAACACTTCTGACGACAAACAATGCATTACGCTTGCGGATGGCAGCATCATCCATTGTGATACACTCATAATCGGGATCGGCGCAATCCCTGAGACTTCGCTGGCTGTTGCATGTGGGTTACATACAGAAAACGGGATTTGCGTGGATGAACATCTGGCCACGAGTGATCCAGATATTTATGCGGCAGGGGATTGTTGCTCTTTCCCTCATGGTCTGTATGCCGGACGGCGCATTCGGCTTGAAGCCTGGCGCAATGCGCAAGATCAAGGCATTCATGCTGCGCAGAACATGCTAGGCGCTGCCGAGCCTTACCAAGCTGTACCTTGGTTCTGGTCCGATCAATATGACCAAACCCTGCAGGTAGCTGGATTAACCGACAGCGGTGTAGCGACTGTGAAGCGCGAAAGCAATGGGGGCAATCATCTATTCTTCCATCTTGCGGCTAACGGTACATTAGCGGCTGCAAGCGGGATTGGCCCTCAAATTGGCAAGGAAATCCGTCTAGCTGAAATGCTCATTGAGAAGCAAATCAAGCTTGATCCCGAGCAATTGGCACGGGCGGATGTCAAACTAAAATCGCTTTTGAACCCTTAACGATCCGGCGTATCCTTGTATAAGGTAGCAACGAATTGGCTAAGGCTAAGGCCAACCTTTCGCTTAAATATTTTTCCGAACGAATGAATATCCGAGTAACCCACTTCCGTTGCGATACTTCCAAATGACATGCCCGACTGCAATGCTAATTCTTTCGCTTTTTCTAGTCGAATCCAGACCAAATATTGCAGCGGCGACATGCCAAAGGAATTCCTGAATTGCAAAATGATATAGTTTCTGCTCCAACCGCTTAGCTGTTCTAATTCTTCATGTCGAAACCCTTCACGGAGGCGGCTGTCAATGAAATTGCGGATTAAGATCAGCTTCGCGGTTCCTGCAGATTCTTCTATAACAGATGCCGCTGCTTTTCGATTGTTCGCATCAGCTAGTGACAGTAAAATGCCCATCAGCAAATGTTGACACCGCTGTTGGTGATAGATGCCAGGCTGACGATAATGATGGATCAATTCCAAAAATTGATTTTCGATCGAGCGCTCTGAGAAGTTCCCCATATAATGCGGATTGTCTATCCCCTCCCGCCTGAATCCAATCAAATCAAGAACTGGAAATTCCGTATTCCCAAAGTGGAACACAATTGATACACAAACATAATTTTTTCCTGGCAACGTCTTTATTTGATGGAGTTCTTCTGGGACATAGAAAAGAAGATCACCCTTCTTCGTCGTGTAATCAATACCCTCAATCTGGCAGTTCGCCGAACCTTCTATGACGTATTGCAGCTGAAATTGCTTCAAAACACGCGGATTCAAGGACCACCCCTCAGGAGCATGAAACAAATGTGCTAGCGTTATATAGGGTGGGAAATAGCTTTCCTTCAGATTTTCCAGCGTTTCAGATGGATCAAGTGTGTACAGCTTGTTCTGCATGTTGCCTCCCATTGTACTTAAGCTTAGATCACCCTTATTCTACCACTAAAATCTGGGTTTGCAGAAGTAGATTATCATGAAATCCGCCAAAATCAAAAGGACCGTCAGGGTGAAATTGATCCCCCTGACGGTTTTCTTAATTGCTATTGAAGCGAATACACATGAGATTCGACGTTGTGTTCTCATACTCCTTGCTGTCTAAGTAGCGAACCACGCCAAATAATGTTGCAGAAAAGGGGGAAGAACCTGAGTTCCCCCCCTCTCATTCAATGATCCTTTTTAATGAATGATAGCTTTGGCCACGATTGCCAAGTCTAATATATCTACCTTACCGTCTTTATTGACATCCGCATTGGCATTCCAGCCTAACTGACCATCTTGTTTGCCATAGCTTGAGGAAACAATAGCCAAGTCCCCAATAGAAATAATGCCATTTCCATTGACATCTGCTGTTATTTTGCTGTACTCAAATGCCTGAACTGCCACTGCAAGATCAGCTTTGGCATTATCCACCTGAATCTGAGTAGCATTCGGGTTATTAGCTATTACACTCGCTGCACCGATGGCCGACTGAAGGATTGCCATTGATCCTGGCAAATACTGACCATCCATATTTCCTTCTACTGCAGCGTCATGCTTAGCTTGAGCACTTGAAATTAACGCATTCAGTGATGTCTTATCCACCGGTACTGCAGGTAAAATAATTTGTGTGCTGGAAGAGGCTCCGTTAATTTGCATTTCGTCACCTAGACCGTTGGCAATTGTCATTGCGCTTACACTAAAGGCTGTATCCGTAACTTGGGTTACCGCTTTGGCGGTAAAGCTAAATTTCAGTAAAGCTCCTTGTGAAGTAAATCCATCAGGTTCTGTGCTTGCAATAATAATTCGAACATGTCCCGGAACTGTCTCTTTCTGGTCAATGATTTGCAATCCGTAAACAAGAGATGTTACCGTACCCAGCTGCATATTCACCGCATCATAATTCAGAGTCAGCTCTTGAGCATTGATAAGCTGGAATTCACTTTGTGTAACGCCGCTCAATCCCATCGTCAGATCCAATGCTTCCCCAGTTATTACCTGCTGCCCACTGGATAGAGTAACCTGAGGCGATACTGACCCTTGTAATACTGTCACGCTGATACTTGTTGTCAGTGACACGTTGTTCGGATTTGCAACTACGTCAGGCAAAGTTACCGTTCCGTTCACGGTAAACGTCTGCCCAGCTTGTGATGATGGATCATAGGATGATGCATTCACATCCCATGCCACATTGGCGTTCAGGCTTCCTGCCGTATCGGTTACCAGTTCCACAGTCGCTGGCAAGCCAAGAGCTGCTGCCGTCTTCGCCGTTCCGTTTGCAACCCCGTTGATGGATGCCGGCGCTGTTATTCCAGTAAGAGTTGCAGGACTTACCACTAAGGTAGCTGTTGCAGAACCCTCTAAATAAGTACCTGTTGCCGCTGTTGTAAGATTGATTGTGAATGTTCCGGCTTTTGTAACGGTCAGCATACTGCCGYTGATTGAACCGGCGCCTGTTGAGCCTGAACCGATTGAGTAGGTTGGGGCTCCCGCATTCGTGTCAATTGTGAACATTGGTGTAAGGTCAATTGCTGAGCCATTGTATGCTTTTGTCATGTTGTTTGCTGTAATGGTCGGAATCTGCATGGCCACTGTATATGCATTTACCGAAACACTAGCGTCCGGCATTGTAAATGTGCCGCTTACAGAAAGGGCAGAGGGATTTGCGACCAAGTAGCTATTGTTCTGGAATGCACTGTTATCTGTCAGTGCAACAGGGTCACCTGCTGAGTCAAGCACATAGACAGAAGTGATTTGATAGCCCGCATTCGGTGTTACCGTGAAGGAAACAGGATCATTTACGTTTGCAGTTGTCTTGGTCAGTGTAACTGTTCCGTTTGACACAGCAGTTGTGAGAGTGCGACTTGCCGATGCAATAAACTGTGCTGTAACTGTCACTGCGGAAGCAGGCATTGTGAAATCATACTTTGACTGATCGGCAGTAACGGTTAATGGAACGCCTGCGCCGTTTGCATCAAGAGCAATCAGTGAACCCGGAACCATTTTATAGCCTTGGGCAGGTGTAATGGAGACAACAACATTGTCGCCGTTTGCTGCGTTTGCCTTGTTGATGGTGAGAGCGCCGTTTGTGATACCAGAGGCAATAATTACAGTATTTGTCGGAATGAAAGAAGCTGTAACGGTTACGTTGCTAGCAGGCATTATGAATGTAGCATCGTTTGCATGGTTATCAACGATAATCACATCGCCGCTTGCATTGTATACAGTAACTTGTTGGAACTTATAATTAGCGTTCGGTGTTGCAGTAACTGTGACCTTATCACCTTCTTTAGCAGATGGTGCCACGCTAATTGAGCCATTTTGAATACCTGTATCGATTGTGATGTTGAATGACGATACAGGGGCAAACTGTGCTGTTACTGTTACATCGCTTGCTGGCATAACGAACTGGTTTACAGTATCTGTTGTAACTGTGTTGTTTGAAGTATCCTTTACAACGACTGAACCTGGAACGAGTTTGTAGCCTGCAGCCGGAGTTGTAATAACACTAACGATTTGTCCATTTGATGCACTTGTCAAATCCGTTGTGATTGTGCCATTGCTTACGCTGCTGTCAGCGATTACATTGAAAGTTGTTGTACGTGTGAATACAGGCGCAATAGTAACATTGCCGATAGGCATCACGAAGGAGTAGTTGCCAAATGTTGCATCGGATAAGGTTACAGGAACATTGTTATCGCTTGCATCTTTTACAGTCAAAGAGCTAAGAACATATCCATCATTAGCTTGTGGACTAACGATTACTGTCTCGCCTGGTTGTGCTGCGGAAATTGTTTCACCCGCGAAGGATGCTGCCAATTTATTCGTGTAAGCTGGGTTAATACCAGTTACGTTTGCTGTGGAAACATTTGTTGCAACATTACCGTTTGAACCGCTTGCGATGTTGATATTGCCACCTGCATTTAAGGTAATCGGCGAACCAATAGCAGTACCGCTGCTGTTTGTTTGCTGCAATGTCCACTCTTTGCCTGGTGTTACGGTGGTCATCAGCCATGAGTTCGTATTATTAGCATAGTATGCGCTTAGGAAGTTTTGTTTTTGTTGTTCGCTGAATGCGTGGTTAACCATTGCGTCTTTCCAGGCTTTGATGCTCGCCAAATGTGCCGGTGTGAGACTTGCTACTGAACCCATGCCAAAGCCGGCATCAAGTGCTGCTACGAGTGAAAGTTCTCTGCCTGTTTGTTGTATGCTTCCGATACCAACTCCGTACTTTTGATTCAACAGGTTGCGTTGCATCATGTAAGCTCTGGAGTCTGTAACAGGATCTGCTTGGTCGGATGGTGCGGATAAATTGAAATTCGGGATGTTAACGGTTACTGAGCCGTTCCAACCCTCGCGGGCGATGATATCCCACGCGTTTGCAGTCATTATACTGTTAACGAGGTAGAAATTGTCCTTGTTGATTAAATTTTTGTAAAGAGTGGAATAAAACTGATTTAATGCCAATTGCATATATCCGTTTTTGTAAATATCCTCGAGACCATCGGCAGATATATCTCTGATGCCGGAGTCATTAAATGCTTGTGCTGCACGCATAGCAATTTGTTTTGAAATACTTTCGCCGCCCAAGAAAGCACTATATTGTGAAAGCCAAAGCCTTGCTACAGTTGCGCCTGCGGAGTAGGAAGAAACATATGCACCTGTTCCTCGTGCACCGCGTGTGGACCCGGTAATTTCCCACTCGTTTGGAGCGATCCGAGTAGCCCCCGTATATTGGACAATTTCCGATCCAACGCGCATGTACTTTCCAGGAGCATCTCTAACAATGTTTCCAAACAACGTAGCGTCTGCAACGTAAATCGTTGTGTCGGAAGCTGATACCGGACGTGTCAGCACTGTTGTTTGTGCGTATGCAAGGTCGGGATTTGCACCGTATGTGGTCAAATATTGCGTATCATTATCGCCGCCATTTCCGATGTAATCCGCCATCGTGTGTGAGCCTAGGTACACACCATATTTGGCGGCAACATCAGACATCTGAGCTTTAGCATTTTGATCGGAATGACCCCAGCTGTTATTAAATCTATAAGAACCGTTGTGATCATACGGACCGACTGCGCCAACAATGTTATAGACGTAATTTATACCCGCAGCATATGCGGCTTTAGTGACTGTATCTACATTAGAGGTATTAAGGCTACCGGTACTTATTTCGGAACCCAGCACAGCAGAAGCGGTTTTTTGCCACTGTCCGTTAACTGTAGGATGAGGCAAGCCTTCGCTAAGCTCAATATCCTCGATTGTATTCAGGATATTTGTTGACTTACTGCCAAACAGAGCAATTGAAGAACCGACAATGCTGGCATCCTGCGGATAAGCGGAATTGGTAAGTGCAGGAACACGCTCTTTGGCAATTACACCAAATGAATTCATTGTGAAGTCAGTTTGGTTAACTTTATCATTATTAACCCATGCGTAACCGCCTACAATACGATCTGTTGGATGTGTGTAATCGTTTGTGAAAGACTGCAGAAAACTTCCAAAAGGAGCAACCACTGCTGCCTGAGTTTGCCAGGACATGCCACTTAGGTATGTATTATCTTGATGTGTGTATCCTGGCGGATATGTTAGGCTTGCCCATTCCTGCGGCCAGCCGCCAATGGTTTTGTCATTGAGGTCGTGAATACCGATTGCAAAGTTGTGGTCATACACGACTCCGAGAGATTCACCCACGACACTTGAAATGGTTGTTTTAAGAGGGCCCCACAGCAATGTTTCCATATTAACACTTGGCGGAGCAATAAGATTAGATACCGTAAATGTTGAGTAATCACCTTTGTCTACAACCTTAACATCTACTTGCGTATTGATTGTTGCAAAGGTGAATTTCAATGTACTTGTTGCACTGTCATATGTCAGAGAAGTTGGTTTCTGAGATGCACTGTTTGCAATCAAAGAAATAAGATAGGAGTCACCATGTCCGACAGGAACATAATCTTGTCCGTTGATTGTGCTGACAATATTAGTAATTTGCCCTTGGCCATTGAGGTACATATTTACCGCACCCATGTTGATTTTAAATGCATCAGCAGTTTGAGTCGGAACCCATGTTGCTGTAAGAGTAATATCAGAAGTRATTGGAGTTGTAGAGTTATAGGGTACGCCGTTCAATTTCCAGCCGGCAAAGTTGTAACCGCTTCTTGTAGGATTCTGAGCCATGGTTACTGTATTGCCGTTGGTAACCTGAACGACAGACGGAGCTGTAACGTCATCGTTATAGTTGAATGTAACATTGCTGGTGCCAACATTATTCCAGCTGGCTTGTAATGTGATATTCGATGTTACCGGAGTGGTGAAATTATATGGACCGCCATTTAATGTCCAGCCGGCAAACACATAACCTGGATTTGGATTAACCGGTGTTGCAGGAACTGAGACGGTAGTACCAGAAGGAACGGATACTGTCGATGTTGTGCTGCCTGCATAGTTCGGGTCAATGGTTACGTTTAAGTTGCTGAACACCTCAAGTTGAACCCAAAGTGGCTGATCTCCTGCGACGGCCCTGGTGTCGTCCCATATAAATCCGGCCGACCAAAAACGAACATACCGCACATTTGTCATAGGAATCGGGATGTCATTGCCGTTCACAGTTTCATAAGTGATGGTGTTGTAACCGCCGCTGAGATTTGTGCCGAGCGATTTTATACCCCCCGCATTGGTTGAGTCATTGTTATAAACTGTTGTCCAGCTTGTGGCATCGGTTGAAATCTGGACAGCCTGATAAAAATCCCTCGCATGAGGAGGTGCACTTTTATAATACTGCCATGTTTTAATGTCGTTAACCGCTTTAACGCTACTAAGGTCGATCTGCATGTAAGCAGGACCGTGTGTTGTGGTTGCCGTTGAAACCCAGTTATCGCTGTTGAGCGAACCGGATGTCAATTGCGGTATATTGTTTGCTTGCTGGAAGTTGGAGGTTGAAAGAGTACCGCTGAAATTGCCGAATGTAGGTGTTATTCCATATGCAAGATTACCGGCCGGCGTTTGAGTTGCAGCACTGGCAGCTGTTAATGGAACAAGCGATGTAACAAGCATGCAACCTGCGATGAGTAATGAAAGTATCGACTTTCTTGTTTTCATTTTGATTACCTCCTATTTGTATATCAAAACTGCCCCATATTAATCACCAGTTAACATACCCGGTGCTTCTACTTTTTTGAGAGCTCCCCCGTTACTCAAAAATTCATTACACCTTCTGCGATATTCATGCTCAAATGCTTCTAGTACAAGATTAAAGTTTAGAATTTGTACATCCTCCCTTTTCTCATCATCGGTAATAAACGGTTCCCCTTCTTTTATTATCGGGTAGCCATTGTCGTCCACTCCTGCAAAGCTGTTAGATGAACGGTAAGCTACAAGTAATTCTTCAAAGGTATTTAAACCTGCTCCCTCTTTTTCTTTCCAAACAACGTCAACAAAAGACACATCCGGACTGAGAGAAATGCAGTTGTCCTTTAATTCCCAAACTTCTGCATCCGTCCTGCAATCAATAAATTCCTTGAAATATGGGATTCTGATTTTAATGCTTGCCGGCAGCGTATGAAATTCATTGTGTATTTCTATATGGGCCCCTATATGGTTAAAAACCATTTTTCCAGAAACAATCCCCATCTCCGTAGGTGCGTTTTCAAATGAAACTTCTTGATTGGCCTTTGCCCATTCAGGAGATATAACGCTAAATAAGTATAAATTTCTTTTATTTGGTTCCAGCCCTGCAGCCCCGCCATGCTCCATGACCAGCATATTACGAAGCACCAGAGCAACTTTGGCCGCAGCCCAGGCATGAGGTGTAGGGCATTTTGGTTCTACATGGCGGTCCGTCCATGGAAATACCAAATTTTCGAAACCCTCGTGGGTTGATCCGCAGTGAACTAATACATGATATAAGTCAATCAAAGCCTTTTCTGATTCACCCAGAACAATATACTGTTCAATCAGATTTGTTGTAATATATTGGTGCAAATACAGACCATGTCTATAAGTCATTACGCCTTCTGCATAACCCATTCTCATCTTGTCTAATGTTGCCTGCACCCGCTTGTCGCCAGGTTCAAGTATCTCAGTTGGATATACCAATAGAATATTTTCCCAATCACAATTTGTTTGGTATTCCTCAAAATTTTCTGAAGCAGCTTTCCCTGTTAAATATGGATAAAGTCCAGGTGGTACATAACCATCATCGCCGCAGGATGCTTGAATAGCATTTAGTAACGAAGATAAATACTCATAATGAAGTTTGTTCCACGCAATCGAATCTTCTTCCATTTCCAACGCTCTTGCAAGGGAGATAGCAGCCCTGAGCCCAAGTATAGAGAGGAGGTTATGAGAGGTATAATGGCCATTTATCATCTCTGCATCATAGGGATATGCCGGTGGCATTAAGCCATACTCATTTTCTTTCCTAGCCATCTCGATCCATTTAACAGCATCTTTAATTCTTTGATATATTTCTTTTGCATAATTAAAATCCCTAGTTATCAAACAATGATGTGCTAATGTATAGAGCATATGTCCGTGAGAAGACCAAAGTTTTTTTCCGTGCGATAAGCTTGTATCACAAAACAATCCGTCTTCCAATTGCCTTTTAAAAATTTGATCAAAACTCGTTCTCGCCAGCCCATTCCATCCTTTAAGGTCAAAGGCTAATCTCATGTCGATAAAGTCAATCATAAAAAAATTCGGATAAGGCAGCCCACTTGTCTGAAAGCGTTCTCCATTTCTTGTTCTAGTTGCTAGCAACAGGTGGACAAGGCTCGCAAGCTGAGCCTCCTGAACACGTTTTTCCGGAAACGAAAAGCTACCGCCTTGCTGCATCAAGTTTTCCCAATAACAAATGGTTTTTTTTCGATAGAATTCGTAATCAGCCTTATCCATTTTCTCGATAAATTCCACATCTGATAGTTCCACAKGAACTCTTGGCATCTTAAAAATCAGTGTAATTATTTCGCCTGGATCAAGCTCTTTTTCATAATGTGCAAGACATACGGCTGACTCCTCTTTAACATCAAATTCCTTGCCGCAAAACTCTCCTGAATATAGTTCTCCCGGTATTGCCTCGTTATAAGAGCACTGGGAAAAAATATATACAATTTTATTATCACGTATAGCCTTATTATCATGGATTTTGTATATCCATTCTTCCGAAAAATCCATCTTTATGTACTCGTTAGTGACATAATCCAAGCCTTGAAATCTATAGTCTTTTCCTGTGTTACGGCTTGCAGAAGAAAATGCTGCTTTTGTTCGATCTGCCCCCTTATTCTTAATCATTACTTTGACAAAATTTATCGTGTTGCTCTCGTCCTCACCATCCAGCTGATCTGCAAACATCTCGATGTCATAACGCACATTGCCCTCAGTCCAGTCATATAGCACTACCGGAATCCAACCTTCAAGAAAGGTTTTTTGTCTTGCAAAAAGAGGTTTTAGCGGTTTACCGTAAAAGAAGCATAATTCTGCATGCTTTGTAAACAAAGCTCCATCGAAGGTCACCTGTGTTACATCAGGCTGAAATGGTACCCCGATCGTTGTTGTTGACTTTGCAAGATAGCACCATTCACGGTTACCGTCTTCAACGGAAGTGTCCATCATCGATTGCCTGTTAATTCCTCCCAGATTCATGTTCACCCTCCGTGTGCCTGCATGCCAATTCAATTAGCTAAGCACTATCCAAATATTATGTTATGTACTAATTAAAACTGATTTGAAGAGATGTTGCGTTTAATTTTTAACTTAATAGAAATTCAAACAAGTTTACCTTTTTTATATGCTAGAATACGAATTGCAGGGACAATAAAAATAGATGACCCCTGTGCAATACAGGAATCATCTACTGTTAGCGATCAAACATAGGTTTCAGTTTATATCAGTTTAACCCTTTCATTCCTGAATGTGCTCGGACTAACACCTGTAAATCTCTTGAAAACCGTAGAAAAATACTGACTTGAAGAAAATCCCAGCATATGTGCTATATGCGTTACACCATAATCATTCTTTAAAATTAAGTTCTTTGATATTTCTATTTTATTTCTCAAAATGTATTCATGTGGAGAAATCCCGGTTTTTTCTTTAAATAACTTTGCAAAATATGATTCTGACATATGCATGATATCTGCTAAATCAGAAATCATTATTGTATTGAAAATATTTTTTTGTATGTATCCCAGTACCGGCTTCAAGTCATCCTGTTCTCTACAATTTATAGACTTTTCACTTTCTGACAACTTAATAATAAATTCAGCAATCCAGCACCGAATCAGGAAATCCTTATAAGGACTCTGAGTGAAATACAATTCAATTATTCTGTCAAATAATTCTTCGAACTTATAACATGCACGAAACCGCCTTTTTTTAATTACCTTTAACGCATTTAGTAATTTTTCCCCATCCTCATTAAAAAATCCCATGAAGTTATTACTTTCTTCTATATTTATCACGAAATAATAAAAAAGTGATTTATCCTCGAAATATGACCCAGAGCTATGAACTTCATCAGGAAAGACAATTAAAACCTCTCCACTGTTAAATTCATACTCATTATTCTCTACCTCATATATTTGTCTTCCTTTTACAAGGTAAGTAACTTCAATCGAGCCTTTATGAACATGAGTTTCAATAGGCTTGGAAGCTTTAAGGTGATTAATTCTGCCCAGTTTAAATTCAACCAGCCCGTTTTCTGACTTAAATGTAAATTCTATTCGATCTTGCTTAAACAAATCACTTTTATTCACTTTTTTCAATTTAATTCACCTCGTTATTCCCTCGAGTAGGCGTTCGAGAACAGAGAACAAAGGGATGAATCTCTCCATCCCTTTTTCCGTTCTGCCGTATTATTCATTYGSGTTTAATAGTTATAAATGTTGTACATTAATTGCGCCGCCTCCGCGCGAGTCGTTGTTCCTTTCGGGTAAAGCTTGTTGTCGTAGCCGTTGATTAACCCTGACTCGACAAGAGCAGCGATACTGTTTGTAGCGTAACTCGAAATTTCTGGCGTATCTGTAAATGAGCCAAGATCGGCTTCCGAAGCATCGGTTGTCAGCTGACCGCTTATTCTAAGCGCCTTTTCCGTCAGCACCATCATATCCTCTCTTGTAATGGAGGCCTGAGGATTGAATTGGTTATCACCGCTTCCGTTTGCAATTCCTAAGCCTCTGGCAATCCTTATTGCTTCGTCATAATATTCGCCCTCGTTAACATCTGCAAATCGTTCGCCCAAAGGCCCTTGCAAATCAAGCGTACGCAATAACAGCAATAGGAAATCAGCTCGGGTTACTTGCTGCAACGGACTAAATTGAGTATCTGTCGTACCATTAATGACTCCTTTGGATGCCAAAACTTCAATGGCATGCTTGGCCCAGTCCACGGAAGAGATATCATCAAATGATTTTTGAACGAACGAAATTGCATACGTGCTGAAGTGTGTAGTCGAGAAAGTTACTAACCCTGTAGCAGAATTATACTTTCCATTCTTTACGGAATTAATGTTGCCTTCTCCATCAATATACCAGACGACGATATGCTCTGGATTATTCTCTTCCTCCGTAGTAGGAGAATAAGGTACGCTTACGATTACAGGGGCTTTCGGGTTATTGAAGGCAATGGTTTGGCCGCCGGATTGAACGGAGAGCTCAATTACTGGATGAGATCCGACTTTATTCTGTACACTTGCGTCCAGCTTGCTGGTATCTGCTCGAGAGATAAGCAGCTCGGTCTGGCTATCAGTCAACTCACCTTCTCGAAACATATTGCTTGGAATAACAATAGAGGCGATAGGTGTATTAATTTCAATTTGATATTGTTTCTTATCGGCTGACATTAAATAAGAAGGTATCTGCTGCAAATAGGTTTTTGCATCGGTTGTTTGTGGAAATTCAAGGCTGATCGTTCCTTTTCCGCTTGGATCAGACTCGGCTTGCTTTTGAGCTTGTTCCCAAGCAGTCGCATCAACGGTTGACGTTGCAATGTTTGTTGCAGAGTCGACCTTCACTACAGGTGTGAGGGTGATCCGACTTGATTTCGTTTTGCCATTTGCCGATACCTTCTCGCCAACTGACTTAAGTGTAGAATCTAACTGCGAATTCACTAGTTTCACGGTGTTCAGCACAATATCGGTTGCTTCTTCACTCACTGCGCGAAAGGTTAATGTGGCTAATAGTGCATTTCCGTTTTGACCTGGTGTATCACCAATTTGTGTATGTGCGATTTGAATTTTGTTCCCGTCCACAATCGGTTTTATAGCAAAGCCGCCGCTTTGGCTGTCACCACTCACAAACTCTATCTTGCTCGAATCGTAAGTTAGATTAACCTCATACGCGTACAGATCACTTAACTGTTTTCCATTCACCGTTACTTGAAATTTGGTTCCTGCCTTCGGGCTTTCGTTTGAAATTGTCAATTTAAACTGCGGGCCTGCGTCTGCATGTATGACATTTTGGGGAAATGTAGTCACAATCAAAAGCAATGCCAGCATATAGGCGAGCAGTTTTTTTATCATTGAAAAAGTCATCCTTTCTTTATACCCTTGGGTAACAAGCATAATTAATAATGGGGAGAACTTGAGTTCACCCCATTATTAACGATCAGTTTAATGAATTATAACAATACTTGTGAAGTCTTTTAATACTTTTTCCGAAGTTTATGGGCGATGGATTGATAAAACAGATAATCAAAGGTGTACTTTTACTTACTAGTCACTTTCCAGGCATCTAATTGTTTTTGCTTCTCAGCAATAATTTTGTCGGAGCCTGCTTTTTTCAACTTATCCAAGAATTGCGGCAAATACTTCTCAGGGTCTACGGAACCAGTGGAGATTGCATAATATAGTTCATCGATGGCAGCGTCAACATTAGCCTTCTCTGCTTTAACCGGTGTAAAGTCAAATACGAAACCTAGCGCATTGGATGGTGTTGCGTTTTTATTGAGATCTACCCACATTTGTGTAAACTTCTGATCGTTTCCTTTTGGGTCGCCATCTGACAAATAAGAGAGTGACATATTGCCAAATTCCCAAGGGGAACCCATTTGGAAGCCGCTGTCTTTAATCGCTTCGATTCGGTTATCCGCGACTTTCTTGTAATGTTTACCCTCAACGCCCCAGACAAGTGTGTTGTAAATTTCTTTGTCAGTGTTAAGCAGATTGAGGAGCATCATGGCTCTTTCTTTGTTTGGCGAATTTGCAGAGATAGCCGTCATCGTAGCTGCAGCTTTATCGGTTGTAAGAAGCGGCTTCACGAATTGGAAGTCGTAAGACTTTGTTTCTGGATTTGCGTAAGACATCCTTCCTGGCGCATCCATGCCAGCTTGCGTAAATGCGACAGAATCAATATCGATCTGACCTAAAGCTATGGCATTCTTTCCAGCTTTACTATCGGCCGTAGTATCTTTCAAGGTAGCTGCGTCTTTCCGTAAATATCCTTTACTGAACCAATCTCTCATCATTGTAATATACGCTTTGAATTCTGGCGTTTCGTATTGATTGACAACCTTACTTCCATCTTTTAGATACAAATCTCCCGGGGTCTTCGAATCGCCTAATGTTTCAAGTCCGAACATCGG